>NZ_JAMXXL010000003.1:0-171800 GCF_024129685.1 Acinetobacter lwoffii
TCATCCGCAGATTATGCACGAATGCCAAGAAATTTGGAGTGCAAATATTAACCAAAAAGAAGATCATTTTTTGATTTATGAAAGAGATCTAATATATAGACCGAGGAATTAGACTCGGTACTCTTGAAACCACGGGATATCTTTCAGGGAATCACGACGAGCCATCTGCTGTAAAAAGGGTTTGAACTCATCAAATGGCGGTAAAATTTTCGCAGATATGGCGAAGATTAAACAGTAAGCCACATAGAGATCCGCCGCCGAGACTTTTTCACCCAACAGATAGGGATTGGCCTGCCCGATGCCTTGTTTCAGAAAATCAAATACGGCTGCTTCATTCCCAAAACTTAAACTTCTCAGGTTCTTTTCAATATTTTCTGGCGACACCTGCAAATTTTTTATATCGATATATTCGGTGAAGGGCCCATGACAGAAAAACATCCATTTCAAATATGCCCCACGCTTCGGATCATCCAAAGCAGGTGCCAATCCTTGGTCAGAATACTTATCTGCCAGATAGATAAAAATGGCGGCCATTTCTGAAATAATGACACCCTGATCTACCAGACAGGGAACTTTTCCCATCGGATTGATCTGTGTATATGCCTGCTGATGCATATGCTCATAGGCGACTTCCACCTGTTCAATCTGGTCTTTAATCTGCAATTCTTTCAGCAAAGGCAATAAGGTCAGGCCACGTGATTGCGGATTGTTATAGAGCTTCATCATCCTGCTTCAACCGGTTTTTTATTATTAGATGTTCAGTATAAAGCGATTTGCAGTCCCGATTTAAAAGGATGTGCTACAGATCATTTCTGTCGCACGGCTTTTCATCTGGGCTGATCAACGATGCAGATA
This sequence comes from Acinetobacter lwoffii, assembly GCF_024129685.1. Lineage (GTDB taxonomy): Bacteria > Pseudomonadota > Gammaproteobacteria > Pseudomonadales > Moraxellaceae > Acinetobacter > Acinetobacter lwoffii_X. Next base: position 856 of record NZ_JAMXXL010000003.1, read on the forward strand.
TTAGAAAAGATCCACGCAAAACTTTTCTTTTAATACTTTTAAAATCAGATCAATCACCACATGTTTTTGATCCTTGCGATAATTGGCATATAGCCCAATCATCGGCAACGGTTCTAGGGTCTTTTTCACCACAATATTATCGCCGAGCAGTGGAATCACATAAGCCGGCACCAGACTCCAGCCCACGCCCATTCCCACCAGATTGACATTGAGCAGGATATTGGTGGAATACTGCACCACATTTACCTTTAATTTGGACTGCTTAAAAAAATCCTGAATCAGCTTATGCAGTTGTGGTGAGGACTGCTCATCACTAATCACAAAGTCCTGATTTTCAAAACTCTTGATACTCACATAGGGCAAGGCCGCAGCCGGGGAATCTTTCGGCACAATCAGGGTTAAAGGCTCATCAAAAATGCGGATCGAATCAAACTCACTTAACTGTCCCGGATAACGGGTAAAGGCAATGTCGATCTGTCCATTTCTTAAGGCACTAAACTGTTCTGCATCGGTCAGACTGTGAAACTGTGCTTTCAGTTCAGGAAAATGCGCGCGGATATTGGGCATGATATAAGGAAAAACTTTCATTTCCGCGACCGGGACGAAACCGATATTCAGCTGGTCTTGCCTTGCATTGGCGATCTGTCTGGCGGTCTGAATGGCGCGCTCTGCATGCTCAAGACTCAGTAAAGCTTCTTTTAAAAATGCCTGTCCAGCTTCAGTTAGCCCGACCTTACGGTTATTCCGCTCCAGCAACTGTACGCCAACCTCACGTTCCAGATCCTTGATTTGCTGGCTCAATGAAGGCTGTACCGTATTTAATTTTTCTGCGGCACGGGTAAAGTTCAGTTCCTGCGCCACCGTAACGAAATAACGTAAATGTCTTAATTCCATTTTATAACTCCAAACTTGTCGGGCGCTTATTTTGCTTTTTGGTAACATACTGACGATAAACCAATATCGTCACAATGACGAGTACAGCACTCAAAACATAGGTGGTTTCAAAGCCCCAATAGGCAATCATTACCCCCATGGCTACGGAACCGATCGCTAAACCCAGATCAAACAGGGTGAAGAAGGTTGAAATCGCATGTCCCATACGCTGCTTGTCGACCGACTGAATGGCCAAGGTCTGCAAACATGGGAATAGTGAACCATAACCGATGCCAATAAACACCGCCGACAACCATAATATCCATTGATTGGAAATCAGGCTGACAATCACCAGACCAATGGCAAAGAAAACAAATGAAGGATAAATAACCGCACTTGGTCCCTTACGGTCATAAATTTTCCCGACCCAAGGTCTGACCAGCAACATGGACGCTGCAAAGACAATAAAGAATACGCTGGTATAGCCCAAAAGCTGCTTGGTTTCACTAAATGCAGTAATAAAACTCATGATGCCCGAGTAGGCAAAAGCGGTTAGTAAAGCCACAAAACTTACCGCCAGAACTTTGACTTCCAAAATATCCTGCAAGCTCAAGCTGGTTTTCTCTGTGCTTATAGCTTCAGGTTTTGGTAACTCTGTGATTTTGAGCATCCAGCAGAAAATGAGTCCCAGAGAAATAATAACGGCAAGAATGCCAAATAAGACCTTGAAGCTGGTGAACTGAATTATGGTCAACGCCAACAACGGCCCAAACACCACACCCAAATTGGTCGACATGACGAAATAACCCATGCCCTCGCCTTTGCGCTGTTCAGGAATAAACTCATTAGCGACAGGTACTGCCACCGTGGTCAAAATACTGAACCAGATGCCATGTAAAAAACGCACCAGCAACAGCGACCACATGCTATCTACCAGCAAATAACTAAAGGCAAATAAGGCAAAAATCACGCCTGCACCGCGCATCGAGATTTTTTTGCCGAGCTTTTCGATGATCATGCCGGAAAATGGCCGAATCGCAATCGAAGAGGCCAGAAATAGCGTCAGTGCCAGACCAGCTTCTTTTACCGAACCGCCCAGATCTTTCATGATGTAAATCGGCAAGATGGTCAATAAGGCAAAGTAATAAACGAACAGGAAAAAATTATTGAATAAGCACAAGATAAATGAGCGATTCCATAACCGCTCAGCGCTAACTGACATAATCACCAACTTTTAAAATTTGTAGGGAAATAGCACAAACTCAGGTTTGAACAGCGGCAGGATGCAAGGCCAACTCGACCAGATTCTGGATATAGTGTTCATCTGGAATCCGGTTGAAAAAAATAATCTGGTAATGAATCGGGCCGTATAATGTATCCAGCATCAAATCAAAAGGATAATCCGGGCGGATTTCTCCGCGTTCAATCGCCTGCTGAATCAGTTGATGGGTCTGTTGCCGACGTGGCAACAGATATTGCTGAAAGAACTCACCTGCCAGTTCCCGGTGATTGGCAATCACCACCAGCAAAGCCCGCCCTACCGGATGATTCAGCGCTTGAGATAAAAAAACGAGTTGTTGAATGAGATTAATTTTCAAGCTTTTAGACGTATCCAGTTCAAATATCGAAGCCGTATGTTGCTTGAAAGTGTCCAGCACCAGTTCCGATTTATGTTTCCACCAGCGATAAATCGTGGACTTGCCAACACCGGCACGTGCCGCCACATCTTCAATGGTCAGCTGATGATATTCACATTCTGCCAGCGCATCTGCGACCGCCTGTAAAATACATTGCTGCCGTCTGGAAGTTTTCTCGTCACTCTGCATATTTTTCAACTTAAGCTTTAAAATTCAAAAACGATACGATACGTATCGTTTTATATTAGAGTAAAAAATGAAAAAGCTCCAGTGAAAACAAAAATTGACGCAAAAAAAGACCTTCAAATGAAGGTCTTTTCTCAATCACGATTTGACTTAACTCTGTGCGGTCTTTTTATAAATGCTGCATGAAGGATGATGATTTTCTTGCAAACGCGCGACTTTACGCTGTTCTGCTGCTTCAAAACGGCAACGTTTCCAGTCATTGTCCAGGTTCAACGCTGGAATCTGTTTTGGTTTACCATTTTCATCCACCGCGACCATGGTGAAATAGCAGCTATTGGTATGACGTACCGTTCTCTTTTGAATATTCTGGGCTTCTACACGAATCCCGATTTCCATCGAGGTACGGCCAACATGATTCACACTGGCCAGGAATGTCACCAGTTCACCGACGTGAATCGGCTCTTTAAAATTCACCTTGTCTACAGATAAGGTCACGACATAACTGCCCGAATAGCGACTTGCACACGCATACGCCACCTGATCCAATAATTTCAGAATGGTTCCACCATGAACATTTCCTGAAAAATTTGCCATATCTGGCGTCATGAGAACTGACATCGTTAACTCTGACTGGTCATCCGACACTGCTGCAATTTGATCTAAAGGGGCCATCGTTTTCTTTGAACTCTTTGAATGACAAGGTTATCGTTTATTATTATAGCGTTTTTAACATGAATAAAATGTTCAATTCGGCAAATGAAGCATCATAATTATTGATATAGAAAATGTATTCATACAGAAAAAAATATATTTAATTGCTTAAAATCTCAATTAGAAAGTTAAGTGCTAATAAATCAACACTTATTTATCTGGGGCTGATCACACAACAACTGAGAATTTTTCACTGTTTTAAGCTCTGAACAAAAATAATTCAGGAAAATAGAAAGACGCTCCGTGATTTAAAGCATCACTGGCCTGAGCATTTCCTGTGCCACGTTCTGATAACTTAAAATTTGTTGACCATCCAAGGTCGTTTCAACGGTAAAAGAACCATCCTGATGGGTCGCAGTCACTGTAAAAATATAGTGTTCGAATTGTGCCAGTTTGACCTGCTGTCCAATTTTAATATGCGTCATGATGTCTACATCTGTACAGTGATCTTTTCAAACTGCATTCTGGCACGAACACAGATGCTTTTGAATATTTGATCAACTTAAGTATACGAATAATAATGTTTAAATTTTAATTTAGGACGAATAAGGCTTATCATTTAAAATAATATATTTATAATTCAATTTGTTATGTTTAAAGTTAATTTTATTTTTTGCGATAATTCCGACTGACTGATACACATAGGCAATTATCTTAGCTTTTATAACAATTAGTTAAGCGTTATAGCCCATGGCCCTTTATCCTTTTGATTGAATATCCCTATATCACGGTCCTGCAATATAAGAATAAACAGAAAATTCAAAAAAAAAAGGTTTATTGAGCTTGATGTTCATGTACCACAAACTGTGGAATCCGATGTCCTTGAGCATAATCATGTTTTTGGTAGGCTTGTGAAATTTCCATCAACTTTAACTGGGTCGCCTCGGCACCAGCCTGCATGGTGAGTTCCCTGCCACGGACATCAAAGATATGACCTTTTTCGCGTAAGTCCGGCTGAATCACCACATCTGCATGCTTTAATTCTTCATGTGCCAGATGTTGCTGCATAATATTGATGTTCTGGTTAAACAGCCCCCAGACATTACTGGTTTCCGTGTGAATGGGCTGTGCCAGAATATCCACCGCAATCACAATGTCGGCCCCTAGCTCACGTGCCACATCGACCGGCACCGGACTGACCAGACCACCATCTACATATTCTTTACCTTGAATAATGGTCGGAATAAACATACTCGGAATCGAGACTGAAGCACGCACTGCCTGTCCGGTATTGCCATAATTAAAGACCACTTTCTTGCCTTCTTTCAGTGCTGTGGCCACCACAAACATCGGAATTTTCATGGCTTCAAGCGGGGTTTGATCGACCTGCAAATTGACATAATCTTCAACTTTCTTGCCATCAAAAAATCCTTTTCTGGCCAGTTTGATATCACGGACATCATTCGGTCGCATGCTGAGAGCAATATTGCGCAGTTCAATCGCCGGTTTGCCACTCGCATAAATAGATCCAACGATACTACCGGCACTGGTTCCGACAATAAAATCTGGTTGAATACCCGCCTGCTCTAGTACTTCCAGCGCACCAATATGCGCATAGCCACGCGCACCACCACTGCCTAGGACTAAAGCAACTACGGGACGCTGTTGGGTTTGCTTGATCTTTTGAAAATCAATTTGATTCAGACGTGCCTGAGCTTCTCCGCGTTGTGCAGCAGGTTGCAAATGACTGGTTGCCGCTTGGGCTGTCATTGGAGTCGTTTGGCAAGCACTTAGGCCAAATGTACCCAGTATCACCATACTCAACACATATTTCTGCATGCAGAGAATGTCCTCATTAATCTAAAGCAGCATAGTGTATAAACACATGCATAAATAGTCTGTAGAATTTCGTAAAACTGTCATACAGTTCAGCTACTTTATCTTCATTTTTCCCATAACTGTATGCCTTCAATCTCACTGTACCGGATTTTCCTGATTTTTCTGCAACTGGGCTGCATTTCATTTGGCGGTCCGGCAGCACATTTGGTGTTTTTTCACCGAAAATTTGTGACCCAACTGCAATGGCTGAATGACACCCAGTACAGTCAACTGGTCGCTTTGGCGCAACTTTTACCCGGGCCGAGCAGCAGTCAGGTGGGGCTTTCGATCGGTTATCTACAACGGGGCTATACTGGTGCCGTGATCGCATGGCTGGGTTTTACCCTGCCCTCAATGATTCTGATGGGCTTGGTAGCGTTATTGGGTCAAAGCTATTTTCATATTTTAAACTCAAACAGCTTTCATACCATCCAGCTAATTGTATTTTCTGTAATCGCTTGGGCATTCTGGCAAATGCTGAGAAGCTTCTGTAAAACGGCCTGGCAATATGCGGTCTTAATACTCTCAGCAGTATTACTGATGGTGGTTTCAGCGAGTTTTAACCAAAGTCTGGTGATTATGCTGGGCGCAATCTGTGGACTCTTGGCTGGACATTTTTCTCAATCAGATTCGAAACCCAAAGAAATTAACAAAACGGCAATCAGCTCGCCTTATATTCGATCTGCCGCTGCACCCTATTGGTTACTGGCATTTATCTTGCCGTTTATTCTACTCCCCTTAGCGGGGAAATTATGGGGTGAATCAGACCTGCAATTTTTTGCCAATTTCTATCAGACTGGCTCGCTGGTGTTTGGTGGCGGTCATGTGATTTTACCTTTGTTGCATCAGGACTTTGTCACAACCGGTTTGGTGAGTGCACAATCTTTTGATCTTGGCTATGCATTTGTCCAGCTCATGCCAGGACCTTTGTTCAGTTTTGCCAGTTATATCGGGGCCTTGCTGCCTTGGACGCCTTATGTCTGGCTGAATGCAGTTTTAGCGACCTGTGCAATCTTTTTACCTTCATTTTTCCTGATCTTTGCCACCTTGCCCTACTGGTCATGGTTGATGCAGCAGCGCCATATTCATCAGGCGGTGAGGGGCATCAATGCTGCGGTGGTGGGTCTGTTACTGTATTTATTGCTGGATCTTTCACAACGCTATTTTAGTTATGGCTCCGACCTGGTCTTTGTCGCGGTGATGATTGCCCTGCTACGTTCAAAATTACCGGTCTGGTTCAGCCTGATTTTCGGCTTCGTGCTTTATCAAAGTTATTTAAATTTCTTCTAAATAAAACATTGGCACAAAAAAGCCCCGAATGATCGGGGCTTTTTATTTCAAGTCTTACCAGATATCTGATTTGACCTTGTCTTTAAATTTAGGATGGTTATCCAGTTTAAATTCAGGCTCTTTCACACCACGCTTCAACTGACCGGTATAGTCTCGAAGTAGCATCAGCAGGAATGGCATCAGCAACAGGATCGCAATCAAGTTGATACTTGCCATCACGCCCATGAACAGATCCGCCATATTCCAGATCAATGGCACACTGGCGATGGAACCGAAATACACCATCACCAATACAAACAAACGGAAAATCAACATAACCCGACTATTGTTATTGATGAACTGGACGTTTCCTTCGGCATAGGCATAGTTACCGATAATCGAAGAATAGGCAAACAGAAACAGAATCAAAGCCAGGAAGTCATCACCCCAGGCGCCAATCTGGCTTTCGAGTGCCATCTGGGTCAAGGTCACGCCTTCAAAGCCTGCATTTTCATACAGACCTGAAACCAGAATAATAATCGCGGTACATGAACACACCACAAAGGTATCTACAAATACCCCGAGCATCTGTACCAGACCCTGGTTGACCGGATGTTTGACATCGGAAGCTGCAGCAGCATTCGGTGCCGAACCCATCCCTGCCTCGTTAGAGAACAGACCACGCTTGATGCCCATCATCATGGCCATAGATACCATGGCACCAAAGAAACCACCAGCGGCAGCTTCAAACTCAAAGGCTTTACTGAAAATAAGCTGGAAGATGGATGGGAGCAGATCGTAATTGATGACCGCAATATACAAAGCCACCGCCAGATACAGCAACGCCATAAAGGGCACTACCTTTTCTGCCACTTTGGCGATACGTTTAATACCGCCAAAAATGATTGTAGCTGTAATCAATACTAAGACTAGCCCAATCCAGGAAACTTCAAAATCCAATCCGCCTAAAGGCAAAATGATATTGGCCTGATCCCAGCCCCATGCGTGTGATGTTGCACCAATAATTGCATTGGCCTGAACTGCATTAAAGACAAAACCATAAGTCGTGATCAATGCAATTGCAAAAACAATCCCGAGCCATTTCTGTTTTAGACCCTGAGTAATGTAATAGGCAGGGCCACCACGGAATTGCTGGTTTTTATGATCGCGCACCTTAAACAATTGCGCCAATGAGGATTCAACCAAAGCAGAGCTCATACCCAGAAATGCAGTAACCCACATCCAGAACACGGCACCGGGGCCACCAATCGCAATCGCAATGGCGACACCTGCGACATTGCCCACACCGACCCGGCTTGCCAGTCCAGTGACAAAGGCCTGAAACGGGGTAATGCCGTGCGTATCCTGAACCTTGCCACGGCTATTTTTCATGACTTTCATGCTGTGCCAGAACAAACGAATTTGTACTGCACCCGTCATGATCGTGTAGAAAATACCGACTGCGACCAGAAACACCACCAGAAAATCCCATAAAGGGCCATTCAGGGCATTAATCCAGCCGAGTAAGGTTTCATTTAATTGATCATTCATGTCACATCCTTATGAGCCTATGACTCATCGTATCAGGCATAAAAATTATGCAAAAAACTTCAAAATCATCTGAATAACAGTAGCATTGATTAAGTCAACGAAGAACGCACCACATAATGGAACAATCAGGAAGGCCTTATGCGACGCACCATACATATTGGTAATCGCCTGCATATTGGCAACCGCTGTTGGCGTTGCGCCCATACCGAAACCACAATGCCCTGCTGCAAGTACCGCAGCATCGTAGTTTTTACCCATGATGCGGAAAGTTACAAAACCGGCATACAAAGCCATGGTGATGGTCTGTGCACCCAGAATTACCATCAGTGGTCCTGCAAGGTCAGCCAATTGCCATAATTTCAATGATAACAATGCCATTGCCAAGTACAGCGACAATGAAGCATTACCGAACACATCAATCGCACGATCGAAAATCTGAACCTTGAAAACACCTTCCAGTACATTACGCAGGATGACACCACCCGCCAATGCCCAGACAAATGTTGGCAGTTCAAATGCAGTATCTTTACTGAAACCCGTCATAAACTCTGCAAAAGCCAAACAGCCTGCGAACAGGCCCAAGGTCGTGATTGCATTATCAGCGGTAATTAAACGCACCTGATGCGGATATTCAAACGGTACATATTCACTGGTCGTGCTATCCATTGGCGTATTGTCACGCTTTTCGATCTGCTGATCGGTACGTGCAGTCGCCAGGTTATAACGGTTGATCAGCAACTTGGCTAAAGGTCCGCCAATAATACCGCCGATAATCAATCCAAAAGTCGCACTGGCCATACCTAGTGCCAAAGCACCTTGAATACCATGTTCAACTTCAAAAATTTCCCCCCATGCACCCGCAGTACCATGACCACCGGTTAAGGTAACTGAGCCTGCAATCAGGCCAATCAACGGGTCAATACCCAATAATGTTGCCAGACTCATGCCGACCGCATTTTGCAAAATAATGAAAGCCGAAACAGCAAACAGGAAAATAACCAGACCGATCCCGCCTTCACGCAACTTGGAAAAGTTGGCACTCAGACCAATCGAAGCAAAGAAAATCAGCATAAAGCTGGTTTGTAATTCTGCACTGGTGGTGATGCTATATCCCCACAATGAATGCACCAGCAATGAGATAATCGCCGCAACCAAACCGCCCGCAACCGGCTCAGGAATATTGTAACGTCTTAAAAAATCGATTTTATTAACCAGGAATCGGCCGAGTAACAAAACAATGACTGCGGCAATCAAGGTATAAAATGCGTTAAAAGTAAAATCCATAATTTTTTGCCCAAGATGATTTTGAATTTTTTATTGTTCTAAAAGTGAGGGAGTGCGCTAGATCTCTAGCTCGCTCATTAGATCTTTATCTGGAAATATCCTGATTTGATCTATCACCTTTAGAAAAACAAACCGATTTATCATCTCTTTTAAACTTATGAATATCATCATCACGATCATATTCAACAAATGAGAGATTTATAAAAGCAACACCTTTTCTATTCCGACACTCAGTCTGTTTGAAAATTGCAGACATTTTTCTAACAGACGCGCATGCTGGTAAAAAAAACTGTGTTTTAAGCTCAAAAAAACATTCAGTGCTTGATGAGTGCTTTCAACCTAAAGACTTCATTCAAGCCATCTGGAATCGCGTTATTTAAAACAGATCTTAATCACAAAATGCATGAATTAAGATGAAAAGTCGTACATTATGCTGTTTCTTTGTATCAAGTTTTATTTCTTTTTATTAGCAATAGATAATTTACCTATAAAAAATAATTATAAATTCTCATTTTTATATGAAGATTAATCTATATTTTAATTCAAAAAAAATATTAATCTTTTACTCGACACGGAATGAAACAGGGATCTTGAAATTAAATTATCTTGATTTTCAGTCAAAATAAACCAGTTCTCTGTTTGAAATTGTTATTGTTGAATGGTTCAAGCACTTGGGTTTTAAGCCATTTTTTAAATCAAAGACCAACATTATGGGTAAATCGATTGCTATCACTGAGGCGATTTAAGCCCAGCTAAAAGCATGCGAAATTTCATTACTCAAGTCATTTTGCTGACAAATTGTTTTTTTCAGCTGGCGAAGAATGAAATTTTTCTATCCCCCGTTCTGTTTGTTTAGTTTATAGTCATTGCAAACTCAATAAGGATATTCGACTGGACCCCATAATGGATCAAAATCTTGTTCATGCTGTAGATCACACTATCACTTCTCGCCATTCAGTGCGTGCTTTTCAAAATACCCCCGTTAGTACTGACACCTTAAAAGAGATTTTGACGGTTGCCAGCCGCGCACCCTCAGGAACCAATACCCAACCTTGGAAGGTGTATGTGGTGACAGGTAAAAAGCGCGATGAACTCGTGCAACGAGTTTGTCAGGCACAAATGCAAATCTATGCAAATCCTGAATTGTCTCAACAGTACCAAGAAACTTTTGCCTATTATCCTGAACAATGGATCTCGCCATTTATTGAACGTCGTCGTGAAAATGGCTGGGGTTTATATGGCTTGCTGAATATTCAAAAAGGCGAAAAGGAAAAAATGGCGCGTCAGCAGCTGCGTAATTTTGAATTATTTGATGCCCCTGTCGGCTTATTTTTTACTGTACATCGGTCTTTGGCGATTGGGTCCAAAATGGATGTTTCCATGATGATCCAGAATGTCATGCTAGCCGCAAAAGCCCGTGGCCTGGACACTTGCCCGCAGGCAGCCTGGAATCACTTTCACCCGATCGTGCTTGATCTGGTCGGCGCACCTGCTGATGAAGAGCTGGTCTGCGGTATGGCATTGGGTTATGCCGACCCAGAGCAGATTGTTAACAGCTTTATTACCCCGCGCGTTCCCGTAGAAGAATTTGCCGTGTTTATCGATCAGTGATGCAAGCAGGGCTAAGTCAATTCACTTAGCCCTCTGTTCGATCCAGCATTTTTAATGTATTAGAGAACGCCCTGCATCTATGCATTTTTCAAGATTGGCATCTTGATTTTAAAAATCGCCCAAGCGGAAATGCCTACAAAAACCAGCATAATTAATGCCATATTCAGTAAAGCATGCCAGATCAGAAAATTCAGCAATACACCACCCAATAAACCACAAACAAATTGCATACTGCCCATAATCGCACTGGCAGTTCCTGCCCGCTCGCCCTGTTCAGCCATTGCCAGAGCCATGGCATTCGGACCAGTAAACCCAAGGGCTGCCACCACAATAAACATGCCTAACAACACCCAGAGCACAGAATCGACGTCCAGACAGCCGAGTAAGATTAACCCTAATACACCGGCAAACTGCAGGCAGGTGCCGATTTTCAGGCGCTGTAATATCGAGAATCGCCCAGCCAGACGTTTATTCAAGGTCGAAAACAGCATGATCCCGAAGGCATTGGCACCAAAGGCGTAAGCAAACTGCTGCTCGGTCAGTTGATAACGATCCATCAGAATGGCAGAAGAAGCGCTGATATAACAGAACATCACCGCACCGGAAAAACAGCCGGCATAGAGCGGGCGTCGAAAGCTTGGATCCTGAAAAATAGTACGGTACAAACTTAATACCTGCTGGAAGTTCAGCTTGAGACGGCGTTCTGGCTCCAAGGTTTCTTTAAATAGAAAATGTACACAGGCCAGACTCAACAGACCGCTGCCCATCAGCACCAAGAAGATCACATTCCATTCATAAAACATTAATACCCAGGCCCCCAGACTCGGAGCGATGATTGGTGCAATCGCAGTCACAATCATCATGCTGGCAAAGGCCTGAGCTGCTGAATGCATATCCAGGCGATCACGAATTGCAGCACGTGCCATGACCACCCCGACACAGCCACCTAAGGCTTGCAGAATCCGTGCAGCGATCAGACTCCATTCATCCTGCGCAAAGACACACAGCAAACTTGCCACAATGTATAAACACAGCCCAAAATACAGTGGCGGTTTACGCCCAATCCGGTCACTGATCGGACCATAAATCAGTTGCCCGATCGCCAGACCGAAGAAATAAGCCGGCAGGCTATTGGAAACCATTTGGGTACTGACACCAAAATCTGCTGCCATGGCCGGTAAGGCCGAAAGATACATATCAATGGATAAAGGCCCGAGTGCACTTAAGGTCGCCAGCAAAACAATCCAGGACATGGCATAAGGTTGTTGTACTATTTTATTTGATGTCATAAGCATGAAGATTTAAAGCGCTAATATGCAGACAAATTAACACAGTGCATAGTATGATTTAGCCTGAAATGAAGATTTATAAATATACTATTTTCATTAGCCTATTCAGATTCAGCTCTAAGACTGCAGTATAAAGGACGACCTTTGAAATCTTGGCTCACTCGTCTCAAGCAAACTACCTATAATACGACCTTGATGTATAACCTGCGCATGATGACGGCATTTGCAGGTACCGCCTTTGTTCCCTATTTTATGGGACAACAATTGATGACGATTCCACTGACTTTAGGCGTGGTCGCAGCCGGTTTAAGCGATATTGATGACCGCTTTTCGGTGCGGATTTTAAATCTGCTCTACACCTACATTGGCTTCTTTATTACGGCAGTGGGCGTATATCTGCTTTTTCCTTATCCCTTGCTGTTTGCCTTGGCCTTAATTGTGTCCTGTATTGCCCTGATTTTGCTGGGTTCACTAGGGCGACGATATGCCACGATTTCCTACGGCTGTCTGGTGATTTCCGTTTATTCCATGCTTGGGGTGGAGCTGTTTGATGAATGGTATAAACAGGCTGGTTTATTGGTCATCGGCGCGATGTGGTACGGTCTGCTGTCGACCCTCAGTTTCCTGATCTTCCCTGCCCGGTTGGCGCAAGACAAGCTTGCCATTTCCTATTCTGCGCTCGGTGACTTTTTATATGCCAAGTCCAATCTGTTTGATGTGGACATGACCCCGAAAAGCTATCAACAAAGCATGATTGAACTCTCGCTGGAAAATGGCAAACTGATTGCGATTTTTAATGAAATGAAAACTGCCCTTTTGACTCGCCTGAAAGGCGACCGTGGGCAAAAAGACACCCGTCGCAGCCTGCAATATTATTTTGTCGCCCAGGATATTCATGAACGTGCCGATTCAGCGCATATTGATTATCAGAAACTGGCCAAGATTTTCCAGCATAGTGATATCCTTTTCCGCTTCCAGCGCATCATGTCAATTCAGGGCAAAGCCTGTAAGGACCTGAGTGAAAGTTTGCTAATGCGCAAACCCTATGTGCATAACCAGCGCTTTAAGCATACCTTTGACAACCTGAGACAGTCTCTGGATAAGTTACGTCAAGAGCAGCAGTATGATCAGGTCTGGATTAGCGCCCTGTTTGCGTTGTTTCAAAACCTGAAATCGATTGATGCCCAGTTACGCAACCTGGAAACCGAGCAAAGTATCAAATCCGAGCGTTTCAAACATATCGAAAACCAGCTCAGAGATGATGACCTGAAAGGCTGGGATGATATCAAGATTCGGATTAAGCAGCATTTGACACCCGAGTCGGTACTGTTCCGGCATGCCATTCGCCTGTCGATTGTGCTGCTGATCAGTTATATCTTCGTACAGGTCAGCAATATTGAATATGGTTACTGGATTTTATTAACGGCACTCTTTGTCAGCCAGCCGAACTTTAACGCCACCAAACGGCGTTTACGTCTGCGTATTATCGGTACGTTGGTCGGTATTATCCTCGGTTATGCCATTTTATATTTTGTGCCGTCCATCGAAGGACAATTATTGCTTCTGGTACTGAGTGGGATTCTGTTCTTTGAATTGCGCAGTAAACAGTATGCACAGGCCACCGCCTTTATCACGATTTTAGCCCTGATCAACTTCAACCTGGACGGTATGGGCTATGCCGCGGCCATCCCGCGTATGATCGACACCTTGATTGGCTGTGCGATTGCCTGGTTCGGCGTCAGTTTTATTTTTCCAGACTGGAAGTTCCGGCGTTTGCCGCGCAGTATCAAACGCAGCTTGCAGGCAGAAGCAGATTATTTGAGTGAAGTAATCGAGCAGTATAAATCGGGACGTAATAATGGCCTGAAATATCGGATTGTGCGCCGTGCGGCCCATAATACCGATGCCGAGGTGGCTTCACTGATTTCGACACTGGCTACTGAACCGGATATTGATCCGGTACAAAAATCACTAGCCTTTGAGTTCCTTTGTCTGAACCATACTTTTATCAGTTATATTGCCGCACTGGGCGCACACCGGGAAAAAATTGAAGATCAAGACATTCTGAATTTATTGGACAAAGCACTCGAGAACATTCGTGGTGCATTGTTACGAGATGAAATGCCCGATTTAAGTGCGCAAAATATGATTGCTCATATTCGACAGCGCCTGGCTCAAGATCAGGAGCAAGATCAGAAATCCCTGATCATTTTGCAGCAGCTGTCTTTAATGTTCAGTATTTTAAAGCAGTTGAGCCAACTGAAACAAAGTTTGAGCCATGAGCGTGATGAACAGGCAACTGAATTAGGTTCATTATAATTTGGCTGATTTTGGAACAATATACTCACTGAATTGGTACAATTAGTGCTAAACTTTTTACAGTTTAAAATCTGCTAATTTCATTATGACCGCGAAAAATTTATACGCTTATACCCTACAGCCTGTGAACTATGAAATTTCAGAAGCCGAGCAGCGTCATGCTCAGCTGGTGATCTGGCGTAGTACCAATAAAATTGGCATGAAAGCATGGCTGATCATGGGTGCTGTTGTTGCACTTTCTATTCTGGGCATTCTGCTCCTGAAGAACTATTCTACCGTGTTCTGCTGGGTGGCCATTGTCTGTGTGGTGTTGTATTACCTGATCCGTACCTTTGGTCTGGAATGGTATGTTAAACGCAAGATGAATGAATTTCCGGTACAGGAAATCAAAGGTGTTCGCCTGGGCGTGCAACCGCACGGCATCGTGATGCGCCAGAAAATGGGCATGCAAGAAGGTGTTGGCGCGATTAGCTGGAAAGACATCTATGAATGGTACAACACACCAGAATTCATGTTGGTCAATTTCAAAGTAAAAGGCCAGCAAGGTGCGTATATCCTACCGAAACGTCTGGACAGCAAAAACTTCTCTTTCGCCACGATTCGCAAGCACCTGGAAGCGGAAGTGGGCGCAGCAAAACAAATCTAAACTGTTCTTTCTTCAGTAAAAAACCTCCTGCCCCGGCATGGAGGTTTTTTTAATCTTAAAACAATAAATGATAATGAGAATAAATATTATCCTCAACACCTATAATTCAGGCTTAAACTTCAGTTATAATTTTGCCACTTTTATAGATCTCACCCTTAATCTGACGACCATGTTTAAAAAGACATTTTTCCAAATCCACTGGTTTCTGGGGATTACAGCAGGTTTAATCCTCTCGATAATGGGGGTCACTGGCGCAATCTATTCCTATGAACAACAAATATTAAAATGGATGAATAGCGACAGTTATACGGTTCAGGTTCAGCAACGTGACAAACTCACGCCTGCCGAGCTGTATCAGCACTTTAACCGTACTGCGCCTGACATGAAGATCAACAGTATTACCGTAGCACAAGATCCAAGTGCTTCAAGTACCGTGAATGTTGCCAAAGAAGGCGCACGACGTGGTCAGAACATCATGATCAACCCGTATACTGCGGAAGTCTTGCCAGAGATTAAGGGTCGGGAATTTTTCCAGTTTGTTCAGCAACTGCATCGTAATTTGACGGTTGGTCCAGTAGGTAAGCAGATTACCGGTGCCTGTACCCTGATGCTGATCTTTTTTGTCTTATCAGGTCTGTACCTGCGCTGGCCGAAACGTCATTCGATCAAGCAATGGTTCTTTGTAAAACCTCAATTGAAAGGCCGTAATTTTATCTGGGATCTGCATGCTGTTGTGGGAACCTGGGTGGTAATTTTCTACCTGATTCTGGCTTGTACCGGTCTGTACTGGTCTTATGACTGGTGGCGCAATGGCATGTTTAAGGTGCTGGGTGTAGAGCGTCCGCAACCGGAAATGCAGGCCAATGCCGGCAATAACCGTGGTGAAGGACGTCCAGGCGGTGAACATGGTCCGCGTGCCGAAGGTGAGACACGAGGCGAAGGCCGCCAGGGTGGCGAACGCGGTACTCGTGGTGAAGGCCATGAAAGTCTCAGCCCTGAAGCTACTGTCCGTGCGCTAGACCAGAGCTGGATTGGCTTTAACACTGAATTTTCAGATAAGTATTCTACCGTAACGTTTAACCTTCCGAAAAAACCGGATGGTGAAATGCAACTGAGCTTTGTTGATCCGGTCGCTCAGCATGAACGTGCACGAAACAGCGCTACTTATAATTACCAGACAGCTGAATTTACCGAAGTTGAGCTGTATGAAGATAAAAAGCTCAATGAAAAGATCATGAGCAGCATGTTACCGGTGCATCGTGGCAGCTTCTTCGGCCCGATCTATCAGTTCCTTGTCATGGTCGCAGCCTTGTTGATGCCATTATTCTTCGTAACCGGCTGGATGCTCTATCTGAAACGTCGCAAACAGAAACGCTTAACGCTGGCAGCACGTCAGGGTGCAACTCTAGTAAACTTGGATGAAAATGCCAAACCGTGGCTCATCGCGTATGCGTCACAAACAGGGGTTTCTGAGCAGCTGGCTTGGCGTACAGCAACTGCCCTGCAGGAAGCGCGTCAACCGGTAACCGTCAAGCCGGTACAACAGCTGACGCTTGCCGATTTACAGCAAACTGAACAGGTATTATTTGTTGCCAGTACCTATGGCACGGGCGAAGCACCGGATCTGGCTTCTTCTTTTGAGAAAAAAATCCTGTCTGCTCAAGCTGATCTCAGTCATTTAAGTTATGCTGTATTGGCCTTAGGTTCTCAGGAATATCCAGACAGTTATTGCAGTTTTGGCCACCGTATCGATCAGTGGTTAAAACAGAATGGTGCCCAGCAGCTATTCAATACGATTGAAGTGGACAATGCCAATAACGAGCATATCCAGCAATGGAATAGTGCACTGGCACAAGTCACTCGACTTGAGCTACAAGCGATGAATATCGATAAGACCTTTGATCACTGGAGTTTGAGTAAACGTGAAGTCCTCAATCCGGGTAGTCTGGGTGCGCCTGCCTTCAATATCGAACTGACCCCTGAACATGAAGCCATCTGGCAAGCAGGTGATATTGCCGAGGTTCAACCAGGGAATAGCCAAGAACGTATTCATGCATTTATGCAAAAGCACCAGATTACAGCGGGTACAGAGGTCCCATCTCTGCATCAAAGCATTGAACAGGCACTCTGGGATCGTGATCTGACTCAAGCTGAACCTTTTGATTCTCTGGATCAGCTCCTCACGCAATTACCGGCTTTGGCAACACGTGAATACTCGATTGCCAGTATTCCAAGCCAGCAGGTTTTGCGTCTGGTGGTACGTCAGCAAACCGATGCTAGTGGTAATCTCGGTCTGGGTTCAGGCTGGCTGACCCAGCATGCGGCTCTCAATGCGCCAATTGCCCTACGTATTCGCAGCAATGAATCTTTCCACCTGATTGATGACAACCGCCCGATTATTTGTATTGGTAATGGTACCGGTATTGCCGGATTATTGAGCTTGCTCAGTGCGCGTAACCGTCAGGACTATAGCCAGAACTGGCTAATCTTTGGTGAACGTCAGCATGAACACGACTTCTTCTTTGAAGAAACCATTCAGGCCTGGCTGCAAATGGGAACCCTGAAACGTCTCGATCTTGCATTCTCGCGCGACCAGCAGGAAAAAGTCTATGTACACCATAAACTGCGCGAACAGGCTGAAGAGCTAAAAGCCTGGATTGCTCAAGGTGCAGTCATTTATGTCTGCGGTAGCATCAATGGTATGGCTAGCGATGTGGATGAAGCCCTGACCGAGATTCTCGGTGAAACAATGCTAGATCAATTACGCTTGGATGGACGTTATCGCCGTGATGTATACTAAGATAACCTGATATGCTAAAAACCGGGCTCAATGGCCCGGTTTTTATTGAAGATGTAAAAGCAATAATAAGAATATGAATAAGAAAAAAGGAACCCTGAATGCTCAATCAATTTAAACGAAGTTTCAGCCTGATCTGTGGCTTGATTCTATGTATCAATAGCGTCTGGTTACTGAGCCAAGGTCAGAGGCATTTTGCTATTGCCCTATCGGTCCTCATTGGGATGGCACTCATCCTGTATACCTTGTTTTTTTCATCTATTCAGCGCTGGAAACAAAATTCCCGATTCAGAACCTTGTTCTGGAACAGTCTCTGGGGCGGATTTCTATTCTGGATCATCAGTGTCGCGGCTTTCTTCGCTTATATTCAGATGTCAATCAATCCGAATATTCCGGCACGGCCTGCTGCAGCAATTTTGGTATTAGGTAGTGGTATTAATCAGGGTCAGCCCTCACCCATCTTAAAAAATCGTCTGGATACCGCAGCAAAATATGCAGAACGATATCCGAATACTTTAATCATTATGACCGGTGGACGAAATTTCCGGGAGAGACAGAGCGAAGCTGAAGTCATGCAAAGTTATATCCACACGAACTATCCGCAGCTCAACAACCCCATTAGCCTAGAAGATCAAAGCAGAAGTACCCAACAGAACCTGCAATATTCTCAGGCAATCCTAAAACAGCAACATATTGATCGAAATGAGCCCATTGCGATTGTCACTAGCGATTTTCATAGCCCTCGTGCCCGTGCCATTGCCAGACATCAGGGTTATCAACAAGTCATCAGCCTGAGTGCCAGCACACCCCAGAATGTTCGCTATAATTCCTGGTTACGCGAATATTTTGCTTTGATAAGTGGCTGGCTACTGAATGAGTATTCATTGTTCCAATAAACAAGCTGTTTTAAAAACAATAAATTTAATTTAAACGGATCTGCCTAGGCAAAGGCATATCCGGATTTTTAAACAGTTCCGGCTTTTGCACATAGATCTGATACAGATAATTTTTAATATCAAGTAATAATTTTTCCGGTGCCACCAGAATATTCTGCCCTTCCGGGGTCAGGTCAAGCGAGACAATGGTACTTTCCTGACGTAAAAAGGGAATGACTTTCTCTACAAAATCCTTGAGACCAATTTCCTGAATCTCGTAATTTGCCCAATTGTCTTTAATCAGCAATCGAGCCAGACCTTTACTTTGCCAGCAGGCAAATGCGCGTTGTCCGGTAGGCGTGGCACATAAGGCCCAGCCATCTTGGTAGAGTGCAAAAATGCCAGCATTGGCAACAATCGCTTCAATATATTGCTTATAAAGCTGTTGAGGATCGAAAGCAGTTTTTTGGGATTTGGTCGCGGCTTTGCGCTGATAGGGATTTCTCATGGTCGTGAAATCTTAATATTATTATAATAGAATCAGATTCTAAGGAATAAATAGAGTTGAAGCAAGAAGATATGGTGGGCGCTGACGGGATCGAACCGCCGACATTCTGCTTGTAAGGCAGACGCTCTACCAACTGAGCTAAGCGCCCTGAGAAAACAACAACGTTGTTTTAAATGACGCAAGACCAACAAGTCATGTAGTCTTGGTATCTTGAAAACTTAGATCTCAGGAATCCAAGCTTCTCATCTTAAGATGGCGCAGCGGACGGGGCTCGAACCCGCGACCCCCGGCGTGACAGGCCGGTATTCTAACCAACTGAACTACCGCTGCATCGTAAGAATCTGGTGGGCGCTGACGGGATCGAACCGCCGACATTCTGCTTGTAAGGCAGACGCTCTACCAACTGAGCTAAGCGCCCTGATAAAGAGTGTCAATCTTTAGTTTATTAAATTCAGGCTCAGGGACCTCAATTTAATTTCTTTTGAAATGGCGCAGCGGACGGGGCTCGAACCCGCGACCCCCGGCGTGACAGGCCGGTATTCTAACCAACTGAACTACCGCTGCATCGCAAAAGAATCTGGTGGGCGCTGACGGGATCGAACCGCCGACATTCTGCTTGTAAGGCAGACGCTCTACCAACTGAGCTAAGCGCCCTCAAAAGGTCTATCGTATAAATGGCGCAGCGGACGGGGCTCGAACCCGCGACCCTCGGCGTGACAGGCCGATATTCTAACCAACTGAACTACCGCTGCATTTACACAATGTCGCTATTGTGGCAAACGAAAATCAAGATCTTAAAGTGGCGCAGCGGACGGGGCTCGAACCCGCGACCCCCGGCGTGACAGGCCGGTATTCTAACCAACTGAACTACCGCTGCAACTATAAGGTCTCAACATGAAAGAGCTTGGTGGGCGCTGACGGGATCGAACCGCCGACATTCTGCTTGTAAGGCAGACGCTCTACCAACTGAGCTAAGCGCCCTTTCTAAACGTCTATCATCGTTTGATGGGTGCATTATAGAGAATCTGCACAGCCTGTCAAACGCTTTTCGGAATGTTTTCCACTTTTTAGGTGTGAGTGATTAAAAAATAGGTTGTTTGTTAAAAAAAACAACACTTTTTGTTTATTTTTTAAGTCTCTACCGAAATTTTTTAATTTTCAAAATGAAAATTGAAGCGAAATTTTGTGTTTTACCCTGCGAAGTTTCAGTCTAACCACACGACATATTCCAATTCTGATTAAGGATTATACAAAGCTTTAAAATACTCGACGTTGTGTTCATGTAATCTTTCAACTGTCATTTATTTTTATTCAGAAAATGCCAGTAAATCTAAACTTCAAATAATCATTTAACCCATTCCATGCGATAAAAATACCATCTGGATCAGATTAATCAATCTTTTCTGCTGTCTCCACCAAGCAGATTCAGTCCATAAAAACAAAACCATTTTCACATAATCTTAAAATCTAACTTTTATTCGCTTTTCGAAACATTCAGCCTGCCCAGATCTAATGCCTGTTCTGAAATATAGACCAGTGCATCTTCACTGATCAGGTCAAATAATTCAGCGACCTCCGGATTACGCATACGGATACAGCCGTGCGACAGCGGCTCTCCCATCTTTTCGGTTTCTGGGGTGCCATGAATATAGATATAACGCTGATAGGTATCGCAGCCCTCGCCTTGATTAAAACCCGCTTCAAGGCCACTCAGCCATAAAATGCGCGTCAGGATCCAGTCCCGCTGCGGGAATTCTGCCGCCAATTGGGGATTATAAATTTCACCCGTCGCCTGACGTGCGACAAATACACTATTTAAGGGAGCATTCTGACCAAACTTTTCAGCAATCTTGTGCCAGCCACGAGGAGTCTTGCCACTATTTTCAGTTTCACCAATGCCATTTTTGCCACTGGAAATCAGATATTGCTTGTTTAGACGGGGCAGATACAGTTTTTGTTGGGCAAGATCAATCAGGATATCGGCTTGATCCAGATGCAAGGTATTCATGACTTGTTATTCTCAGACTCTATTTTATTTGGCTTTATAGGGTTTAACTGATTATCTTCAGATGGCGCTGTTGGTAGATCTGTCTTTTCTGGGTCAACTGTATTTTGCTGAATAAGGATCTGATTCGGTTCAGGGCGTCGCCATAACCAGATCGCGACGATCAGCATCGTAATATTGGTAAAGGCTTTTACGGCCAAGGGTGCAGTAGTAAACAGCATGATGATCCCGCTGATCAGCATCATGATACTGGCCAGCCATTTGGCCTTACGCGGTACAGTACCGTGGGCACGCCAATCTCTTAAGGTCGGACCATATTTGGGATGATTCAATAACCAGTCATCCATTTGTGGCCAGCCTTTGGATGCCGCCCAGGCCGCCAGAATCAAAAAGACCGTTGTTGGCATACCCGGCAGGATTGCACCGATAAAGCCCAGGATCACAAACAGCACCACCAGACTTCGCCAAAACAACACTTTCATACATCAACCCTAGCCGCAGAATTCAGGTAGTATAAAGCGTTTTCCGATACTGTCCGTTGTATTTCTGCACTTTTCACAGGTTGTACTATGCCCTTTTCCAATTTAAACCAAAATCTTGTAGAAGCATGGCAACGTTATCAACATCCTCTGGTGCGGCAACTGGCGTTCGCTGTCGGCAGTCCGAATATCCTGTTCCATATTCCAGATGAACTTGAGCTTATATATTACTTTGAACTGCATGAAAGCCAGGCCTGGCAGCACTATCTCAACCGTTACCATCCACGTTTAGAGTTTCTTGATCAGCATCCAGAAGAATTAATCGAATTTGTGCAGCAACTGAAAAGTACGCGTTTAGGGCTGCGCTTTGAAATGCTGATCTGGTTCTGGTTACTCGATGATGCCTATCATCCGTATCAGCTGCTTGCTCATAGTCTGCAAAAGATTGAAGGCGCCAAAACCCTGGGGGAGCTAGATTTTCTGTTATTAAATACTGATACAGGACAGATTGAACATTGGGAAGTGGCATTGAAATATTATCTGGCCGAAGCAGATTTTAGCCTGCCGCATTGGTATGGCCTAAACCGCACCGATACTTTAATCAGAAAAATGAAACATTTCACACAAAAACAATTCCAGTTTGATGAGGCTTTGCAGCATCCCATTCAAAGACGGTTTTGCGTCCTCAAGGGACAGCTGTATTTGCCTACACATCATGCCGATCAGCCAATTCCCTCATGGATCAATACCGAGCGTCGTCTGGGCTTATGGGGACAGCATATTCCTGCTGCACAGCACGGTTTCTATCGTCTGCAACGACATGAATGGATTTATCCGCAAGCCCGGCCGAGCAGTTCAGCTGCGATCTGGTGGACGGATGGACTTTATAAAAAACTCGATAGTGATGACTTTTATATGTATCGCAATCCGGTGCTGATCCAGCATCCATCACATAAGCCCCTATAAAGCATTACATTTATTAACCGAAGCACTATGAAAACCACATATTTTTTAGAGCGTATATTTTCTACTCTAAGTCCCACATCATAATAATTTTATTATTGATTATACGGAGATGATGATGAAAAAAATTCTTGCTGCTTCATTAATGATGGCTTTTGTATTGACTGGCTGTAACACCGTAAAAGGCATGGGCAAAGATGTGTCTAAGGCTGGCGATGCGGTAACCAATACTGCTGAAAAAACCTCTGACGAAATCCGTCAAAACTAGTTTTTTCCTAAACGCTCACAGAACCCTATCTCAGATAGGGTTTTTTTATATCAGTCGTTCACATTCAAGCCTATATTCGCCTATTATAGAACCGAAAAAATTATCGACTGTTGAATACCGTATGAGCTCTTCCGCTACCCTCGATTTAAGCCTGCAACTATTACGTCAGCCTTCTGTCACACCGATTGATCATGACTGCCAGAACATCATGGCTGAACGTTTAAAGAAGATTGGTTTCAACATTGAATCCATGCGCTTTGAAGATGTAGATAATATCTGGGCACGCAAAGGCACAGAAGGTCCGGTCTTCTGTTTTGCTGGCCATACCGATGTCGTGCCAACCGGTAATCTGGATGCCTGGAACTCAGATCCTTTTTTACCTGAAATCCGTGAAGGCAAACTTTATGGTCGTGGCAGTGCCGACATGAAGACCGCTTTAGCAGCTATGGTAGTTGCCACAGAACGTTTTGTAGAAAAATATCCAGACCATAAAGGCTCGATTGCCTACCTGATCACTTCAGATGAAGAAGGTCCGTCGATTAATGGCACGGTGAAAGTGATTGAAACACTGGAAGCGCGTAATGAGAAAATCACCTGGTGTCTGGTCGGTGAACCGTCTAGTACCAATACATTGGGTGATATTGTCAAAAATGGCCGTCGTGGTTCAATAAATGCCAACCTGACTGTAAAAGGCAAACAGGGTCATGTGGCTTATCCGCATCTGGCCGTCAATCCGATTCATACCGCTTCCAAAGCCATTGCTGAACTGTGCGACACAGTCTGGGATCATGGCAACGAATATTTCCCGGCGACGACCTTCCAGATTTCCAATATCAATTCGGGTACAGGCGCAACTAACGTAGTTCCCGGCACCATGAACCTATTGTGCAACTGGCGTTATTCAACTGAAGTGACCGCTGAAGAACTTAAAGCACGTACTTTAGAAATTCTGGATCGTCATGGTGTGGACTATGATGTTTCCTGGACTTTATCGGGCTTGCCTTTCCTGACGCCAGTTGGTGAACTAGTAAATGCAGCTAAAACCGCCATTCTGAATGTGACGGGGACTGAAACTGAACTATCGACTTCGGGCGGTACCTCAGATGGCCGCTTTATTGCCCCTACCGGCGCACAGGTACTGGAACTTGGCGTATTGAATGCCACGATTCATCAGATCAATGAACATGTCGATATTGCAGACTTAGAGCCATTGGCTGAAATCTATGAGCAGATTCTCGTGAATTTACTTGCCAATTAAGTAAATTCATAACGCAATAAAAAAGGAACTCCATGGAGTTCCTTTTTTATATTTTATAGCCTGGATTACAGCCCGATTGTAGCCTGAATATTGGTCATATTCGGAATATGGAACAGCTGTTCGTTCATGCGCACATATTGAAAGATGGCAGGATCATTCACCGGCTGATCGACATCGACCACTTCGGAAATACGAATCCGGATGGTTTTCGGCATTTCATTGCACATCAAGGCAAAGCGCTGAGTAATTTCATCCCCCTCAATCACCAGTGCCACCCCATTTTGACGTGACGGATCATTCACTGCATAGACCGGTAACTGTGCCTCATGCCATTCTACAGTTTTGACCTGAGTATTGCTATCCAGTGCTGACAGGACAATGTTTTGTGGCAATAACATCGGATCTTTGCCATGACAATCAATAATATAGGCATCAATAAATCCGGTCGATACCGTAATCAGATGCTGAAGTTCCTGCTGGCTAATCTGATCAGCCATTTTATTGCTTGAATTGGTCTGACTCATATATTACCTCTGTTTTTCAGCAATCAGTTGCTGGATATTGGCCAACAGTTCCGCTTCCTGGAACGGTTTACCCATATAGTGCGTTACGCCCAAGCTGAATGCACGTTCACGATGCTTCTCACCGGTACGTGAGGTAATCATAATAATCGGCAAGTCACGGTGAATATCATGGTGACGAACCAGATTGGTCACTTCGAAACCGTCCATGCGCGGCATTTCGATATCCAGCAACATCAGATCCGGTCTGACGTTTTCAAGCTGCTCGATCGCATCTACGCCATCTTTGGCAGTGACAATATCATAGCCTTGACGTTCAAGCAGACGCGACGTCACTTTACGTACAGTCACCGAGTCATCGACAATCATCACCAGACGACGTGCATTTGAATTACGCGAACCATCACGCTGATCATTCAGCTGTTTGACACGCTGTGTCGCCTGAATCTGGCGGGCAACATTCTGTCCATCGAGAATCAGACAGACCTGACCATCACCCAGAATCGTGGCACCGGCCACTACCCCGACGTTGGCAAACTGCTGTCCAATCGGTTTTACTACAATCTGCGCTCGTGAACCGACCAACTGATCGACCAGCAAGGCAATGGTTTGACCACTATTACCTTTAATCAACAGCACCGGCAATGAATGACCAACATTATTCAGACGTGGAATCGGCTGGTTGCCAACAAACTCAGACAGATAACGCAGCTTATAGTTTGCGCCATCGATCTTGAAATAGTCATCTTTACTGTTGAAATAGCTTTCCAATGTGGTCGGTGCAATACGCACAATTCGGTCAATCTGCGCCAGAGAAATCGCATATTGCTGATCGCCCACTTTCACCATCAAGGCATCGCTGACCGCTACGGTCGTCGGTACGCGAATCGTAAAGACCGTACCCTTGCCCAGTTCCGAGCTCACTGACACATGGCCGCCCAGTGATTTGATCTCGCTTTGTACCACATCCAGACCGACACCACGACCAGAAATCTGGGTCACTGCTTTCGCGGTACTGAAACCAGGATGGAAGATAAATTGCAGGATTTCTTCCTGATCAATGACTTGATCCGCTTTGATTAGATCCAGACTCAGCGCTTTTTCACGAATCTTCTCTGCATCAATCCCCTTACCATCATCACTAAAGGATACAATTACATCGGTTCCCTGGCGGCTGATGTTCAAGACAATCGAACCCACTTCCGGCTTGTTCAGTGCGATACGATCTGCCGTATCTTCCAGGCCATGGTCAATCGCATTACGCAGCATATGCTCAAATGGTGTGACCAGACGCTCGAGAATATTACGATCCAGTTCACCTTCGGTATTCTGTACGATCAGTTCTGCAGGACGGTTCAAGGTGGTCGAGGTTTGACGCACAATACGCTGTAAACGCGGCAACATCCGGTCAAACGGAACCAGACGGGTACGCATCAGACTTTCCTGAATCTCGGCCTGAATACGGGATTGTTGCAATAACAGTCCTTCAGTTTCGCGAATCTTGTCGGCCAGCGTACTCTTGAAGTCGACCAAATCCGATGCTGATTCTGCAAGTGACTTGGACAGCTGGTTGAGCGACGAATATTGGTCCATTTCCAGCGGGTCAAAGTCGGCATAGCGCGAGTTCTCTGAACCATGTTTGGCAATAATCTGTGATTCCAGCTCGCCTTCCATTCGACGTAACTGATCAGCAAGACGTTTGATCGCCAATTCCATCTCGTTCAGGGTATTGCCTAGCTGACCCAGGTCCATCTCGATACGCGAACGGTTAATCGAGTTCTCACCGGACAGGTCAATCATCTTCTCGACCAGATCAGCAGAGATACGGATCATCTCGTTATTACTATCGCTGGTACCGCTATTCGCCCATTCACCCATCATCTGTGGCGGTTCAGTACCATCACCTTCAACAAAGCCGAAGTCGGTGCTGACTACAAGATTATCTGTTTTCGCCAGACTCTCAGGCAATTGCGCAGTAACGTCCACATAAGCAATCTTTTTCAGACTGCTGTGAAGCGGCTCAAAGCCGCTATAGTCGCGCTGGAAAATCGCCTGTCTTAACCAGACCAGCGTTTTCTGCAATAAGCCGTCATAGGCATTCGAGTTAAATTGATAGACCGCAAACTGTTCGAAAGTCGTTTCCAGCTCATAGGCAATACTGGCCACTTCTTCAACATCAATCATACGTGCGCCACCCTTGATACTATGGGCGGCACGCTGTAATTGCAGCAATAAACTACGGTCACTACGCTGATCAAACCATTGATTGAGGAGCTTCTCGGCATTCGCCAGAATCTCTTCGGATTCTTCGAGGAAAGATTCTTCAACAATCGATTTCAGCTCGTCTTCTTCAGAACGTTCTACTGGTGTGTCTTCAATAGGCTTAGGAGATTCCAAGATTTCCAGTAATTCTTCAGCTTCAGCCAGATCAGTCGCAGGCTGTTGAGTCGCTGTGGATTCTTCAAGTTGCGGCTCAGAAATTGATGTCGCTTCGACCTCTGCAACTTCAACTACAGCGCCCGTACTTTCAACAGCAGCAACAGCTTGCCCAGAAACCAGCGCCTGAATATTTTGCAAAATCGCAATCGCTTCTGGTGCAGGATAATCAATACCGTCTTCCCGAATCGATTGAATACGATCGGAAATGTTGTCCTGTACTAGGCGAATAATTTGGATTAAAGCAGGTGTCACGGCAATTTGCTGACGGATCACACGCTCATAAATACTTTCCAGTTCATGCGCAATCAAACCGATATGCGAAGCTGCAATCATGTTTGCACCACCTTTTAAGGTATGCAAATGACGCATCAGATTGTTCAGTGAAGTCGTATCATCCTGTTTTTTGCTCCAGGTATTCAGATCTTCATCAATGCCTGCGAGCAATTCATCCGCTTCTTCCAGGAAGATACTTAATAATTCTTCATCAAAATCACGGTTGGTTTCAGTACTTTGCTGCTGCTGACGATCTGCAGCGATGCGTTGACTCAAACCAGCAAAATCGACACTGCCAGGCGCGACAGTTTCAGCCACTTGTGTGGCCTCTGAGCTTAGCTCAATATTCTGATTACTAATATCTTCAGCAAATATCTCGAGATCCTGCTGCACAAATGCAGACAGTTCACTGAGTATTTTTTGAATCTCATCATTCAGAATGACGCGCTGTCCTGCGGCCAGGGTATCAAATAAATGAATAAATTCCTGGTGTGCCTGTGCGAACAGCTCATAAGCATAATCACTGTTTAGCAGCACTGGCTTTTCAAGTAGCGCATCATAAGCCGATTTCAGATCGGCAGTGAATTCATGAATTCCTTGGGCTGCCCGGCTTTCTGTATGTGCCAGCAATTCTGCAGCCTGCTGGCTGAGTGCCTGAATATATTCCGGATAATCGACTTGGGCACGTTTATCAAATTCAAACTCGGCATCCAATAACAGATCAATATCCAACTCAACCAGTTTGGACACCAAGCCTTGCGTCTGAATGCTATTGGTTTCAATAACTGCAAAGCCATAATTATTCCAGACACGCTCAAAGGTGGCATATACCGCATCCAGTTTTGCAGTATTGCCCTGACGTAGCAAATGCAGATAGTCACTGACAAACTCAGCATACTGAATCAGTAAAGCGGTTTCTTTTGAGGTTGAGACAATTTCATCTTGTAGCAAGGTTTTGAACAGATGCTCTACTTTAGAGCTGGCCTCAAAAATCTGGTCAATCTGCGCCATCGATGAACTGCCGCGCAAGGTATGAATCGCACGAATCAGCGCATTATAATCTTGTGATTTTTCATCTTCAGTGCGAAGGAAGGTGGCAATCGTTTCCAGATGTTCTTCTGCTTCTTCAATAAAGATCGCTACAGTTTCTTCGATATCACTGCGAACCGGTACTTCTACTGGCGCTATTGTTAGCTCAACTTCACTTGGCTCATTGTCTGCAAGCTCAAGACCTGTCATCTGACCTTCAGCGGTCAAATGATCTGCCAATGCCAGTAATTCTTCCAATGCAGGTTCAGGCGAAATTTGTTGTTGTAATTGTTGTCCCAACAGCACCATTGGACGCAGATCGAGATCCAATTGCTGTACATGTTTGAATTTTGGATATAAAGCATATTGATAGACATTCAGTACCGCTTGGGCAAATTTTTGCACCGTCGGTGTTAGCTGAATCGAACCGGACAAAACCCGGTTTAAGGTATCTTCAACCGCCCAGGCCATTTCCCCTGCCGATTTTGCCCCGACCATGCGGCCTGAACCTTTCAGGGTGTGAAAATGGCGGCGAATGGTCTTCAGATTTTCTTGATGATCTGGATTGCTCAACCATTCTGGAAATAAAGCATTTAACTCAACGAAGATCTCTTCGATTTCCTCAACAAAAATTTCAAGAATTTCTGCATCTTGGTCAAGATAACTATCTTCAGGAAGCGTTGTCGTTTCAACTAAATTTTTTAATATTTCTTTCATAGCTCATGCTTCTTACGTTATGCCGCCAAGAAGGGCGCTCAAACTTAATTGTGACCGTCACGCGATACCTAACGTATGAAGTTAAGTACATCTTGTCGAGGCTTTATCTGTATTTTCTGAATGTGTCTCAACCGCGGTCAAGACACATTTCCCCATCATGTCTGACTTTATTCTGGTAGTTTAAAGTCAGATACAGATTCACGTAATGCATCGGCCATGTTTGCCAGTTCAGATACTGAACGTGCTGTATCGAAGGTTGCACTGGTGGTTTGCGAGGTAATTTCCTGTACGACATTCATCGTGGTCGCAATATGACCTGCAGATGCTGACTGCAGTTTCGCAGCATCAGAAATGTTCGCAATCAGTTTCGCAAGGTTGTTCGATACTGTTTGAATCTCATCTAGTGCTACACCGGCATCTTTAGACAAGTTCGCACCACGTACAACTTCCGATGTAGTTTGTTCCATCGAAATAACGGCTTCGTTCGTATCCGTTTGAATGGTTTTTACCAGGCCTTCAATCTGCTTCGTTGCAGAAGCTGAACGTTCCGCAAGACGCTGTACTTCATCGGCTACGACCGCGAAACCACGACCTGCTTCACCGGCCATCGATGCCTGAATTGCTGCGTTTAATGCCAGGATGTTCGTCTGGTCAGCAATATCGTTAATCAAGGCTACGATGTTACCAATTTCCTGAGAAGATTCACCCAAACGTTTAATACGTTTTGAAGTTTCCTGAATCTGTTCACGAATCGTGTCCATACCCTCAATC
Organism: Acinetobacter lwoffii; assembly: GCF_024129685.1. GTDB lineage: Bacteria > Pseudomonadota > Gammaproteobacteria > Pseudomonadales > Moraxellaceae > Acinetobacter > Acinetobacter lwoffii_X. The sequence goes on from NZ_JAMXXL010000003.1 coordinate 30,953, forward strand.
GAGCGATGTACGACATCCGCACCGTTTGCAGCAATTTGTACTGAACGCTCTGCTACCACCGCTGATTCATCGGCGTTGGCAGATACCTGGTCAATCGACAGTGCCATTTCGTTAATCGCTGCAGAAGCACCAGCAATTTCTTGTGCCTGATGCTCAGATGCTTCAGCTAACTGGTTGGTAATGCTTTGTGTAGTTGCAGTATATTGCGCAACTTCTTGTGAAGTTTCAGTAATACGCGATACCAGGTCACGTAACTGGTCAATCGCAAAGTTAATCGAGTCGGCAATTGCACCAGTAAAGTCTTCAGATACTGTTGCATATGAACGCAAGTCACCGTCTGCAAGATCGGCGATCTCATCCAGTAAACGTAAAATCGCATTCTGGTTACGGTCATATTCTTCTTGTAAACGGCCTACACGCTGCTTATCCGACAAGCCACGCAGAGAAAGTAACTTGAATACACACAGCAAGAAACCGACTAATAATGCGATCAGAAGGACTGCCGGAACAACCGTTTTAAGACCTGAGTTACCCGATAATTTATTCAGGTTGTCCAAAAGCACATCAGATTGAGAAAAAATAGATGCGGCTGCCTGACGAACTTTTACGATCTGTGTAGAGTTTTTCAGAATAATCGCTGATGCAGATTCCAGTACGTCATCATATTCAGCCTTGATGCCTTCCAGAGATTCACGCAGGGTTGGATCAGCAATACGCTGTACACCCAGTTCAGCAGAACCATTTAACTGTGCATTCAGATAAGAACCAAAAGTTTCGGTATCGGCACTGAAGTCATCCGCAGATTCACGTGAACCATCATTACCTGTCAGTACCAAACTGATTGAACGTAAGATACGTTCTGCAATGAATACCTGGTTTTTGGCAATAACCACCTGGTTCGATGGCATATCTTGACGTGCCATCTGGTCGACCATCAAGTTATATTCCGCCTGAATCCCCGGAATCGCTTCACCAATCGCGATGTTGGTGTCGTATAACTGGTTAATAATCTTTTGTTGCGAGGTAATCAGATCAATACTGCTGGATACTTCTGTCCACTGTTTATCAACAGCTTGCAAAGCATCATTGTTAGAGTGAATACTTTTAACTGTCTCAAGGTTTTCAGCAAAAGCTTTTTGCGAATCAGTCAGGTTCTTCATGGCCTCAGGCGTACCCGAAGCTGTCGCTTCAGTCGCTTGGCGCGAAATCGTTTGCGAGAGGAGACGCAAATCACCCAGACTTTGAGTGAGTTCATTGGTACGTGGAACACTATAAAAAAGATACAATAAAGTGATCAGTGCGGCTAAAAGACAGCCTACTGCTCCATAGATCAGCGGTTTTGATTTCTCACTATCACCGAAGACACGTGATAACTGATCTACTTGCGTTTGAATCTTAGCTAAAAAAGCATTACCGCCCTTGCGGCCAGTGCTCTCACCTGTATTTTTCTTTTTAAGTTTAAAGCCCATGCAGCCTCTCCCCGGTTGACGCCTTGCTTACTTTCGAGCGCGACATTTAATTTATAAATTTTATAGATGCGTTCATAAATTTTGGATTTTGCAACAGACGACTGAATAAAAACACATGCCACTGCTGGTTGTGCTGATGGAAAAACCCCTGACAATATTCTTGTAAGTTTTTATCCAATTCAGATTTCTTCGAAAAGAAACTTTTCTTATTGAAATGTTGTATACCCAAAACTTGATCTACGACCAAACCTACATACTGGTCATTATGGTTGATGCATAATACTTTTTGAGTGGGTGAAAATTGACTGCTCTGCCCTGATACGTACTGCGTCAGATCAGAAACCGATAAAAGTCTTCCCCGGATATTCGCCAGACCCAACACCCATGCTTGCGTCTTGGGTACTGGCGTATATTTTGGGGGATAAATCACTTCTGATACTTCCCCCAGCGGGGCAACAAAATATTGCCCCATCATCTCAAAAGCAATGCCCGACCATCGGTTAACTTCATTGCCATTGGAAACGTAGTTTTTATTCCCCCGTTTCGCAATGCGAAGCAATTCGATAAATCCATTTGCTGCCATAGAGCTTATCCTGCATTGAGGTGCTGCTTAATTACATCTATTAATTGTTTTTCATCGACTGGTTTTGTTAGATAATCCGCTGCGCCTTGACGCTTGCCCCACACACGGTCAGTGGCCTGATCCTTGGTACTGACAATCACGATTGGAATGTGTTTGGTCGTTGCACCACGTGCAATCTGGCGGGTCGCCTGAAAACCATTCACGCCCGGCATAACCACATCCATCAGGACCAGATCCGGCAATTCTGCCTGTGCCATGGTGACGCCATCTGCGCCATTGGCTGCTTCAATCACCTCAAAGCCATGTTTAGAAAGAATCTCTCTAAAGCGAAAAGTTTCTGTCGGTGAGTCATCCACAATTAGGATACGTGCCATGCCAATTCCCCAAAAAAATCAAATATTAAGCACTAATATGGTTACGGATTGCATTGAGCAATTCATCTTTACTAAAAGGTTTGGTCAGGTATTCATCTGAACCCACGACACGACCTTTGGCCTGATCAAATAAGCCATCTTTACTTGATAGCATAATCACAGGAATATTCTGGTAATTCTGAGAGTTTTTGATTAAGGCGCAGGTTTGGTAACCATCTAGGCGCGGCATCATAATATCTACAAAAACGATATCTGGATTTGCTTCGGCAATTTTTGACAAAGCCTCAAAACCGTCTACTGCAGTAATGACCTCATAACCTTCGCGTTGAAGAAGAGTTTCCGCAGTACGACGAATGGTCTTTGAGTCATCAATAACCATAATTTTTAGATTTTGGAATTTATCGTCCATTTGTTTAACCCTTCCCATTTTAGAAACTATATGCCATAAGGCTCATAGGATTATTTTATTACGATCGATAAACATTTTTAACATAAAGTCACTTGTATTATCAATGAACATTTTCTACACAAGTAGACAAAATCATTTATTTTTAATAACAGCTTCACATTTTCTTATCGTTATTGGTTTTTTTTTGACTAACGGTAGTTTTTTATTGATAAATTTAAGTCTAATATAACAAGATTATTACTTTAAAATAAGTAATTTAGTCAACTTTAAATTCGGGGAGCCAATGATGAGTCAGTTTTTAAGAAAACTTGCTGTCATTGATAAAAATAAAATGACTGGTCAATTCATTGTTGTTGTGCTGCTACTGTTACAGGTGAGCTTAACGTGTGCGAGTAGTAACCAACTCCCGCAAAAAGCCACTTGGTATCGTTATTATGACAGCAAGGGTGTGGCCAATATCAGTACTAATGTCACGCCAAATCATATCCGTTATGGCTATGAAGCACTTGACCAGAATATGCAGGTGATTAAGCGTGCCCGTCCTTATAATGCCGAAGCGGATATCAGGCAAGCGCCACAACGTGCCCAACAGGCGCAGCGAATTGCCGAAGATCATAAACTCAAGCGTGCTTATAATAATAGCCAGACCGCTTTACAGAAAAAAAACGACAGTCTGGTCCAGTTAAAAAAACAGATTGATTTCCAGCAAGAGCAAATGAAGCAACTGCAAAAAGATCGGGTCATGTTTGTGCGTCAGGAACGTGAATATTTACGTAAAGGCAAAACCCCACCCGCACACCTGAAAACAACATTAGACAATAACCAGAAAAATCTCATTTCCCAAAAAGAAAATATTCAATCTTTACAAAGTCGCTATCGAAATCTGGAAGCAGAATACGACAAAATTATCGCCCGTTTAAAAGCACTTGAATAAATATAAATAGCGTATTGAGGTTTCGATTCTCAGCACGCTAAAAGGACTCATATGCAAACTGCACCGCATTCTCATGATTTAAATATGCCTTCCCTGCGCTCTATCCTGATCATGAGTGCACTTTGCTTAAATATGTTTTTAGTGGCTTGTGATAAAAATGAACCCGTACAGCAAGCCGAAACAGCCAAATCCATTGAAGTCATTCCTCAAGATTTAGTTGCAGTTCAATCTGGCAATTCAGTTCAAAAAACCGCATTCACCGGCACCATTCGTGCAGTCAATCAAAGCAGCATACAAGCACAGGTCTCTGCTACTGCCACCAGCGTAAACGCGCAGGTAGGTCAAACAGTTGCCAAGGGACAAGTGCTGGTACGCCTGAATAATCAAGATAATGCAGCCCGTTTGGCACAGGCGCGTGCGAATCTGGCCTCTACTCAAGCGCAAGCTAATCAGGCTCGCAACATGATGCAGCGGAAAAAGCGTCTGCTCGATCAGGGTTTTATTTCAAAAGTAGAATATGAACAAATTCAGGTCGATTATCAGGCCCAGCTTGAAAATGTCCGCGCCCAGCAAGCCAATGTCGATATTGCCCAGAAAGCAGATCGTGATGGCACCATGACCAGTCCGATCAGTGGCGTGATTACCCAGCGCCAGGTCGAACCGGGCCAAACCGTGGCAATTGGACAAACCCTGTTTGAAATTGTCGATCCGAAACGGCTGGAAATTCAAGCACGCGTACCTAGTGATCTGCAATCAGGTTTAAGACTGGGCAGTCAGGTCGAATACAACATTCAAGGTAATCCAAATCGGCTCACTGCCGTAATTAGCCGGATTTCCCCCATTGCAGATCAGGCCAGTCGCCAGATCGAATTCTTTGCCACGCCGAATGAAACCATTCCTTCGCTAAGTATCGGCTCCTTCGTTGAAGGCAACATTCTGAGTTCACAACAGATTTCTGGCCAGCTGATTCCATTAGATACTATTCAAGACATTCAGAATAAACCTTATGTCTGGATAATACGCCAGAATAAAATTATCAAAGTCAATGTTCAGGTACTAGAACAGCGTTATAGCGACAACATTGCCGTGGTTCAAGGACTAGAAAATAGTGATCAGGTCAGCCGGGTTAAGTTTAGCGAAGCCGATCTGCAAAAAACTGTCACCCTTCGCGCCAACTAAAACCATTCATACAGGATCATTGACATGTGGTTTACCCGAATTAGTGTGAAGTATCCGGTTTTCACCATCATGATGATGTTCTGTTTGATGGTACTGGGACTGGCTTCCTGGCAGCGGATGGGCGTTGAAGAATTTCCTGATGTCGATTTCCCTTTTGTGGTGATCTATACCAACTATCCGGGCGCTTCTCCGGAAACGGTTGAATCGGAAATCACCAAGAAACTCGAAGATCAGATCAATACCATTTCCGGTTTGAAACAGGTGATTTCCCAGTCCAGTGAAGGCCTGTCCATCATCACCACTGAATTTAATCTGGATGTGACATCTACCACAGCAGCTCAGGACGTGCGGGATAAAATCGCTTCTGTAACTGCTGAATTTCGTGATGAGATTCAGGAGCCGATTGTCGAACGTTATGACCCGACGGCGAATGCGGTAATGTCGATCGTATTTGAATCCGACAATATGGATGTGAAAGCGCTCAGTTCCTATCTGGATCAGCGAATTGTGCCACAATTGCGTACAGTCCCGGGCGTCGGAACGGTCAACCTGCTGGGTGATGCGCAGCGCCAGATCCGGATTCAGGTGGAACCACAAAAACTACAAGCCTTTGGCATTGGTGTGGACAGTGTGATTAACACCTTAAAGGCCGAGAATATTGAAGTTCCGGGGGGGACGCTTAAATCGGGTAATTCGGAACTGGTCATTGAAATCAATTCCAAAGTACTGCATCCCCTCGCCTTCGGTGATCTGGTTATTGCCAATAAAAACGGCGTACCGATTTTCCTCAGACAAGTGGCCAATATTCAAGACAGTCAGGCAGAGCTGGAATCGGCTGCCTTTTTGAATGGTAAAACCGCAGTAGCGATTGATATTTTGCGCAGTTCAGATGCAAACGTCATTGAAGTAGTCGACAAGAGCTATGCAGCTTTAGAAAGTATTGAGGCGCAGCTTCCACAAGGTACCACTTTACAAGTGGTGGTGGACTCCTCCAAAAGTATCCGCGGCACCATTGGTGATGTAGCCCGTACCATTATTGAAGGTGCGGTACTGGCTGTGCTGATTGTCCTACTGTTCCTGGGTTCTTTCCGCTCCACAGTAATCACCGGTTTAACCCTACCAATTGCTCTCTTGGGCACGCTGACCTTTATCTGGGCCTTTGGCTTTAGCATCAATATGATGACTTTACTGGCGCTGTCCTTGAGTATTGGTCTGTTGATCGATGATGCAATTGTGGTGCGTGAAAATATTGTCCGGCATGCCGATATGGGCAAAGATCATGTCACTGCCGCGCTCGATGGCACCAAAGAAATTGGCTTAGCCGTACTGGCCACGACATTGACCATTGTTGCCGTCTTCCTGCCTGTGGCCTTTATGGGCGGAATTATTGGCCGTTTTTTCTACCAGTTCGGGGTCACGGTGAGTATGGCCGTTCTGATCTCAATGTTTGTCAGCTTTACCCTGGATCCGATGCTCTCTGCACACTGGGCAGAAAAGAAAAAAGATCCAAACAAAAAACCAGGTCGGGTGAAACGTTTCTTTAGCTGGATCTCTGGCAAGCTAGATAACTTAAGCCATGTCTATGAAAAATTATTAAAACTGGCATTGCGCTTCAGATTAATTACCTTAATGATTGCTGTGGCTTCATTATTTGGTGCTCTGGGTTTATCCAAACTGATCGGCACCGAATTTGTACCGGTTCCCGATAAAGGCGAAATCCGGATCAAGTTTGAAACACCGGTCGATTCATCGCTTGAATATTCTCAGGCCAAACTGCAGCAAGTGGATCAAATTATTCGTCAGCATCCGGATGTCAAAGCCACCTATGGGGTGATTAATGGCGCAACCGACCGCGGTAAAAACCATGTCAGTTTCCGGGTGACCGTGACACCGCGTACCGAACGTGAAAAGACCCTGAATGACTTAAATAATGAATTTCGCCAGCGCCTGCAATCGGTTGCAGGAATCAGCATTACCTCGGTGGCATCCGCCGATGAAACCGTTTCTGGTGGCCAGAAGCCAATCATGATCTCGATCAAAGGCCCGGATCTGGATGAACTGCAAAAAATTTCCGATCGTTTTATGACGGAAATGGCGAAGATTAATGGCATTGTCGATCTGGAAACTTCATTAAAAGAACCTAAGCCGACTCTTGATGTACAGATCAATCGTGTCTTGGCCAGTGATTTAGGTTTATCGGTCAATCAGATTGCCAATGTAGTGCATCCGCTGATTGCCGGTGATGATGTCACGACCTGGCAGGATGAAAAAGGTGAAACCTATGATGTGAATCTGCGCCTGACCGAAGACCAGCGCAGCTTGCCTAGCGATTTACAGAACATGTATATCACCTCGAATAAAACGGATGCCAATAATCAACCGATTCTGGTTCCGCTTTCGAGCGTGGCCAAATTTGAAGAAAAACTCGGTGCCTCGCAAATTAACCGACGTGATCTGGCACGAGAAGTTCTGGTCGAGGCCAATACTTCAGGACGTCCTGCAGGCGACATCGGGACGGATATCAGCCGCTTGCAAGAAAATTTTGATATGCCACCGGGTTATAGTTTCGATACTCAAGGCTCCAATGCCGACATGGCAGAATCCGCAGGTTATGCCTTGACCGCGATTACCCTATCGATTGTATTTATCTATATTGTTCTCGGTTCGCAGTTCAACAGTTTTATTCATCCTGCAGCAATTATGGCTTCACTGCCATTGTCGCTCATTGGCGTGTTTCTGGCCTTGTTCCTGTTTAACTCGACCATGAACCTGTTTTCGATTATCGGCATTATCATGCTGATGGGACTGGTGACCAAGAATGCGATTCTGCTGATCGACTTTATCAAGAAAGCCATGGATCGCGGTGAAGACCGTTATGATGCGATCATTGCCGCGGGTAAAACCCGTCTGCGTCCAATTTTGATGACCACCAGCGCGATGGTCATGGGCATGGTGCCACTTTCCCTAGGACTAGGTGAAGGTGGAGAACAAAGTGCACCGATGGCGCATGCGGTGATTGGCGGGGTGATTACCTCTACCCTGCTGACCTTGGTGGTGGTGCCGGTGATCTTTACTTACCTGGATGACTTTAAGAATTTTATGCTGCGTCAGGCACGTAAAATCATGGCATAATTTAATGCAACACAATGAGGTGACACTCCCAAATGCTCACCTCATTTTTTATTGTATAATCCCTGCTTTAACGCTTAATTTTTTAGGACAGTTTCCATGCGCGCGAGTCGCTTTTTATTTGCAACGTTAAGAGAAACCCCGAACGATGCTGAGGTTATATCCCATCAGCTGATGCTTCGTGCCGGTATGATTCGTAAGTTGGCTTCAGGTCTATACACCTGGTTGCCGATGGGCGTTCGCGTATTAAATAAAGTTGAAGCGATCGTTCGCGAAGAAATGGACAAAGTCGGTTCACTACAAGTCTATATGCCAGTGACTCAACCTGCGTCTTTGTGGGAAGAATCAGGTCGTTATGTACAATACGGCCCTGAACTTTTACGCTTCAACGACCGCCATGGCAACCCATTTGTTCTGGGTCCGACGCATGAAGAAGTGATCACTGATCTTGCACGTAACGAATTAAAAAGCTACAAGCAATTGCCTGCAAACTTCTACCAGGTACAAACCAAATTCCGTGACGAAATTCGTCCACGTTTTGGCGTAATGCGTTCACGTGAATTCATCATGAAAGATGCCTACTCTTTCCATGCCAACCAGGAATCACTGCAACAAACCTACGACGACATGTATGCAGCCTACTGCAAAATCTTCACCCGTCTTGGTTTAGATTTCCGTCCGGTTCAAGCAGATACCGGCTCAATTGGTGGTTCAGGTTCTCACGAATTCCACGTACTCGCTTCAAGCGGTGAAGATGATATCGCTTTCTCGACTGAATCTGACTATGCAGCCAATATTGAAATGGCAGAAGCAGTACTTGTCGGTGAACGTGCAACACCAACACAAGAACTTAAACTGGTAGATACACCAAATCAAAAAACCATTGCGGATGTATCAGCATTCTTGGGTACCGATCCTGCCCATTCAGTGAAAGCGTTATTGGTTCAAGGTGTTGTAGCGGAAGAAGGTCAAGAGGCACCGGTTGTTGCACTATTCCTGCGTGGCGATCATGAACTGAATGAAATTAAAGCTGAAAAACATCCTTTAATTGCTGCACCTTTGACATTTGCTACTGAAGAACAACTTCAAGCCCTTGGCTTAACCGCTGGCTTTGTCGGTCCTCAAGGTCTGGTCGAAAAAGGTGTAACCGTTATTGTTGATCGTGCAGCATCCGTATTGTCTGACTTTGTTGCAGGTGCAAATGCAGCAGATCAACACGCAACAGGTGTAAACTGGGAACGTGATGCGCAGTTCACTGAAGTTTATGACCTACGTAACGTGGTTGAAGGCGATCCATCTCCAGATGGTAAAGGTATGCTTCAAATCAAACGTGGTATCGAAGTGGGTCATATCTTCCAGTTGGGTCAAAAATATTCTGAAGCTTTGGGCTGTAAAGTCTTGGGTGAAGATGGCAAGCCATTCACTGTGACAATGGGTTGTTATGGTATTGGCGTGACGCGTGTGGTGGCTTCTGCAATCGAGCAGAACTTTGATGAGAAAGGCATTATCTGGCCAACTGCCATTGCACCGTTTGAAGTTGCCATTGTGCCGATGAATGCACACAAATCTCCACGCACATTAGAAGCTGCGGAAGCACTGTATGCTGAATTACAAGCTGCAGGTTTTGACGTATTACTTGATGACCGTAATGAACGTCCGGGCGTGAAATTCTCTGATCTTGAGCTTACAGGTATTCCACATCGTATTGTGATTGGTGAAAAAGGCTTGGATGCAGGTACTTTTGAATATAAAGGCCGCCGTGACGCTGAATCAGTAAATATCTCGAAAGAAGAATTATTGGCGAAGATTGCTAATTAATTTCGCTCTCTTATAAAAAATCCCGCGTAATGTGGGATTTTTTATAATTAAATTTAGCAGAATTTATGCCCACCAAAGCAGTTCGGTTTAAAATTCTGGCCTTGTAAAGTTAAATTAGTGAGAGGGAAATCAAGTAGCGCAGGATTTTTAATTTCCTTTACATCAAGCGCACTTCCTAGCACACAACCAAAAACCAGACTTCCACAATCTCGCACATTAGTGGTTAAATCATGGTTAATTCCTGCAATGGTTTGCTTTAAAACAGCATCTGAAATTGGCACACTATATGAAGGTGAAATACTTCCTAAATCCACTTCATCTTCCATTGCCATCCACCACCCTTGTTTTGCCGCAACTGCTGCACCAGGCCATAAGATGCTTTGGGATTGCAAGGAGAGTGAAGCTGGATTATTTAAATATAAAGCATGAATAAGTCCGAGATTTTGTTTAACGGTAATGTCTGTCTGTAGCCCGGTTAAGTAGCCTGTAATATCTTTATCTAATTTTAATGCTCCATCCAATAATTCTGCTTTTAATGGTCCTTTAAAATCAATACGACCTACTGTCCCTGTCCCTTTTAGTACAACTTCTTTCATTCGTGTTCCTGACACTATCGTAGCAGGAATAGTAAAAGGTGCTGTTGTAGAATTTAACTGGAAAGCATAATTGCTAGATGTGTAATGTAAATCCAGAGGTAATGGTTGACCTAACAAAGTGCCTTTTACCGTGCCCTCAATATTCATTCCAGTTGCAGCATAATCCATGACACGAGGAGCGGTTGTTGCAACTCCTGATGAAGATTTTGTTTTCATATAACCACTGAAACTGTTAATACCATTTGGTGTAGCACTATTTTCTGTCCCCATTGTCAATAGACCTGAAATCTTTTCCGCACTTAAACGGAAACCTAAAACTTCACGTGTAGATGCCTGATTTGGATTTTTTATGGCAAACTGTACAAATGGATTAGTAATCAGAGCTGAAGTCGCGGCACGATCCGCACCATTTGTAGGATTACCACTTAAGGCTATATGATCAATATCAATATCACAGCCGGTTGCACCATTAACACCACCACACCCGAGCTGTAGCTTTTTTATATTGGCATTAATTTCCATCTCGGCTTCCAAGCCTAATTTATAAAATGAGATATTACTCTGGTCATAAGTAGCTCCTAGATTATCCATCTGGTTAAATCCAGACTGAACCTCCATTGACAATAAAGCCTGCCCATTGACTTCTGAGAGCTCTTGGTCTTCCAATGAAGTTAATGCAGATACCTGACCACTTAGGCCCATCATAGCTACCACTAGACTCTTTAATATTATTTTTTTCATTTTTCTCATCCTGATTTTTAGCGTGGTGTGATTCCCATCGTGCTACGAATAGTTCCACCAGTCAGTGCAATACTTGCCATGTTTTGCATATTGCCATTGGTCGCCATGGCAAAATTGGTTTTAAATGGTGTTGCAATATTATTTTCATAATTGAGTTTGACCTGATTATCCAAAGTCACTGTATCTGCACTGACACGAACTTTTGCTTTGACACCCAAATGACCTTCCATCCGGTTAAAGTTAATTGAAGAAGTTTTTAATACCCCGGCTGAATCAATATCTTCATTGGCAATACTAAAATAGCTGCCCAGATTATCTTTATTTGCAGTTTCTTCTGCGGTAAGGGGTCTAAACTTAAAATTTGCATCAAATGACAGGAAGTTGGTATCTGGTGAATCGCTGGTCGGATCCACTCCTGGAATGATGAGGAGCTCGCCGTTTCCATCAAGTTTAAAAGCAATATTCGTCAGGACATCATCACGTTTAGAAAAATTATCATGAGGCACATAGCTTCCGCATTTAGTGACCGATGCATTGGTACAATTATATTTAGATCCTGGTAATTGACCAATCGCAAGCTCAGCTTTAGCTCCAATCAGCAGTTTATCGGCACGAATATAAATACCTTCATCTTCATAGCCAATAATACCTTCCGACTTGATCAAAGCATCGATATTCCTAAAACCAGCATAATAGTTAACTGCCTCACCATGATCGCCATTCTTGCCATCAATCAATATAATCGAGGTTGTGCTTGGTAAACCGGTTTTCTTGTCAATTCCATAGCCTTCTGTAGATGCCATAATGTTATACGCAATTGCTTGCTTATTGTTTGTTCCATAAGTCGTTCCAGACAAGGCAACATTGGCATTTAAATTATAAATAGGAATACCGATTCCCCATGAACCACCATCGCCACCAATTTCCGCCAAAGAGTTATCTGATATGAAACGTGCTTTAGCAGCAATGGACTGAAAATCCATTCCACGTACGGCGATATAGGCAAAATCCTCTCCATTCGTGGTGGTACTGAGTGTCTGTTTAAGTACAGTGCTACTACTACCTAAAGTCTTTTGCATATTTTCATTGATTATGAAATCGAGACTTTTTGCAGTAATGGTATTTATATATATATTTCCAAAGTCGATATAAGCATTTTTACCGTGTAAAGCACCGGCAGCATTACGTGTAGTCAAGGGTCTGAGCTTGGAGAATTGCACAGCATGGCTTCCCTTACCGGTATGACCAATCTCAAGTGTTGTAGGTGCCATAGTTGCTGGAAGCCCGGTACTATTAGTACCTGTAAAATCTGCAGACAAGCCTAGATCCAACCCACCTTCTCCGACCAGGCCACTGTAACCTGTTGCAGCTTTGTCCTGACGTTCTAGTACACCATTCACCTTGTTACTAACATCAAAAGTACCTATCTGGGTTTGATCTGCACTCATGGATAATCTTGCGTTAGTGACTGCACCCGAAGCTCCTAAACGCATAATATTTTTGCGTTCATTATTTGGCGTATTATAACGCAGGTCAATATTAACCCCTGGATTGGTCGGATTAACCCGGCCAGCCGCGATATCAGTAATATCTTCAGCACGCTTTAGATCCACATAATGATCTTGACTGCCATTTCGTGTGGTGAGTACCACGCCTTCATCCGGGTCAATGTACATATATCCTTGACCCGCGAAGTTAAAGTTAAAGTCATTCAAAATCAGACTATTTTCGCCTAATTTATGACTAATCGTGGCATTTTTAAGTTGAAAATCGATACTGGCAATTGAATCTTTATTAAATAGACCTGCACTGGTTTGTAATAGCACACTAAGCGGTGTAGAGGTACTAATCCCTAATCCACCCAAAGTTTGATTAGATTGAGTACCCGTAGTCCGAATACTATTCGCAGATTGACTACATGGATTGGTCGTACAGGCGATCTTTACCAATTTTAAATCTGCAGTGGCTTGAAACGGTGAAACACTTGCAGCTAGCCGAAGTCCTGCCCCTTGTGAAGTGGCACCTACATCTATTTCAAGTTGACTAATGATTGGTTTATTATCTTTTCCAATAATCTCAACATTATGTAGACCTAAACCCATTTTAGTGTTGGCAGTTGGATTTGGATCATACCAATTGGCTTGAGCAATACTGGCTTTAGAAATTTCATGAGTAATCACCATACCATCTTGTCCAGTGACTTCACTCAATTCTTGCTCTTCAATAGTTTCAAGTGCATAACTTTGTTGTATAAGACACATGCATACTGTTAGCAATTTCAACTTTATTGTTGTTTTTTTCATTTATATATCCTTATGCTGTACTTGACGTTGTTACTAACAACGACTTTGTGCTCCACCTGTACAGTTATAACCAAATATTTTCAAATTGCCTGACGTATGCAGATTTCCATGAACGTTCAATCCCATAAATCCTTTTTCAGCACCTTTATCAAATGAAGGAACATCTTGGGGCGCGGTTGTATAAGTTCCATCGGCATTATAGGTACGCCCTGTATACGTACTATAAACACCTGTATTGGCATAACCTTCCAAGGCGCCAGCACCTGTACCCGTTTCAATGGAAACTGTATTAAAGCCTAAATTACGGATCTTTAAAGGCTGGTGATCATAAAAGGTAATTTGCATCGCCGTTTGTGGTTCATTACGATGATTAATGATGGTTGTTCCATCGATCGAAAACTTATCAATCTGAATCGTGCCTTGAATGCCTTTAAAGACTAACCACTTTTTATTTCCATTGGCATCGACATGGTTATTCGGCGCTATTGCCAGACGGCAAAATTGTTTTGTTGCTCCACAAGCGGTGGGATCTAGAACATAAAATACTTCTAGCGGGTTGCCACTTCCATCAAGCCGAGAAATTTTATCTTTACTTAAATCTGTCGCATAAACATGGTTTAAAGATAAAGTCCAGTTAAGATCTGCTCCGCCCTGCCCCACTGTATTGGTTAATGCTTGCTGATCAAGGGCTTCCAATCCGGCAAGACTGGCCATAGAAGTACATAATAATGCACAGAGTGTTACTAATTTGGACATTCTTATACTCCCTTAAAGACCAGTTGTTCTAATTTTCAGATGCTGAATCAGGACACCATCAATGACAGCAGATCCAAAATTCTTACTTACACCCTCAGTATTTTTAAATACGATTCCTGTTGAATTCACACCATCCTTGGCGCGCAGCATATTTGTCCCTGATATACGCTCTGTAGTCCCTATTGAGATGCTACTGTGAGTCGCATTACGCCCTTGATAAAGTGCGGTGGTATCTGACGCATTATTTTTAATCGGTGTACCACAACTATAGACATTACAGGTCGAACCCTTTAAATCTGTTGTGCCCAGTCCGCCTCCATAATTCTGATAAATTTGATTATAAATGGCAGGAATATTGGGAATACGTGTCACTTCTAAAATAATATTATTGCCTTCTGAACCGACAACGAAAGGCTGGTACATATTACCGAGCACTAAATTAATATTTGGACTATAGAGATATAAACCCTCAGAATCATGAAATATAGGAGCATCACTTCCATTCAAGGCCGGGGTCGAGACATTACCATCAAGTGCATCTGTTTTTGCTGCGGTACTGAGACGAATACCTTTACTGTTAAGATTACTATCGCTACTGCTTAGAGTTTCTGGTCGATCATTGGCATTCAGACGAACAATACTCGCCATACCCAATGTTTGGCTGTAATTCTTATTGTCAGATTCTAAGGTTTGAAATAACCGAACTTGCGAGCCATTAAAACTCAGACCATTGGTAACAAATTGGGTTCTTAATCGGTAATCCGTATCAAGTCCTGATATTGGCCCACCTGTTATAGGATCTACAGCATTCGAGGAGTCAAGCGCGCGCGCAAAAATATCACTCCAGAAACCCAGCTTGATATTATTATCACTTTCGACCCCTGCAATTGGACTTAATGGGGCTTCCAAAGCAATATAGCCTACATCTTTAGCAGCGTCCTTAAACTGTTTGACATTTTCAGTTCCTGCCCGGAATAACCAGGGATTATCTGCCGATCCCCAGCTAAAACCCTGATCACTGTATCGTGTGCTTAAAGAACCATCGCTTTTCGATAAAGCCAGACCATAAATAAATACATCAGCTTTAGTTTTTAAAGTGCTCACAGAACTTTTAGCAGCTTCAGCTTTAGCAACCTGATCTGCTCTAGCAATGATTTCAGCCATAGCAGCACTATCTGCATCCTTCATCATTCCAGCTAAAGCAGCTTCAAATTTTTTATCATAATCTGCTTTAATTAGTGCAAGAATTCTTGCATCTACAATTGCTCCAATAATATTCTGTCTATCAACAGTTGTAGTCCATTGGGTATCTGGAATCTGCTGATTAGCTTTTTGCCCATATAGAAATTGAATCATTTCCAAAGCATTAGCTTTAGCATATTCTTCAGATTTTAAGATATTGCCTGCATAAATTTCATATTCCTTAGTTCCATCTTTTACCAGCTTATAATTTAAATTTATGCCTAAAAACGTCAAGTCTTCGCCAGCACCATTATAATAATCATCATATCTTTGATCATAATACCCCTTCATAAATTCAGTATTATAATAATAATCAATGAGCTCTTGGCTAAATGCACTCCGGTTAGCTTGTGTGTCATACGTATTCTTAATCGTATTATAGTTATTATTATAAAAATCAGTTTTTAGCGTATCGTAAGCTTGCTGATACTCAGTTGCATAATTCTGCGTTCTTTCAACATGAAAAGCATTATCATATGTAGATTTATAAACTTTGTCGTATACACGCTGCCCAAGTTGGTTGTAATTTTCACCCGTCGGAATAATACGAATAAATCCTGTATCTGCTTGCCCGGGATTTTCAATACCTCTCGCGTAACTGGAACCAGCAGAAAGATCTTTAGGACCTTGAAACACCATTTTAAAATCATCAAGAACGAGCGCAACACCCTCACCTGTGGTGTCAGAAAGAGAAGAATCTGATAATTCCTGCATCGCATGTGCAGAAGGCAACAGGCTGAAACCGATTGTCATCGCCAAATAACTTTTGCGAAATTTAAATATATCTTTTATCTGAGCCATCTCACTCTTTCCTTTTTATTCGATGCTCCGCACCTTATGCTTCAGCTTCCCAGCCGCCAATCTTTGATTTTTTATAATGCATTTCATCTTTTTTATGATTATGCGGAATCCATTATGCTGATTTTTAATACAGATGCCAAAGCCAATTAGGCGAAAAATAGCAGTTTCCGATGAATGAAAATCTCAAAAAAATAAACGGGACATAAAGTCCCGTCATTCAATATCTTAAAGCAATTAGGTCTTCGGCAAAGTAACGCCTGTCTGACCTTGATATTTACCACCACGATCTTTATATGAGGTTTCACAGACTTCATCAGATTCAAAAAATAGCATTTGCGCCACACCCTCACCTGCATAAATACGCGCAGGAAGATTGGTCGTATTTGAAAACTCTAAAGTGACGTGTCCTTCCCACTCTGGCTCAAGCGGCGTCACGTTGACAATGATGCCACAACGCGCATAAGTTGACTTACCCAAGCACACGGTCAGGACATTACGTGGAATGCGGAAATATTCGATGGTACGCGCCAAAGCAAACGAGTTCGGCGGAATAATGCAAACATCCGACTCGATATCAATAAAGCTGCGTTCATCAAAGTTTTTCGGATCGACAATTGCAGAATGCACATTGGTGAATACTTTAAATTCACGCGCACAACGCACGTCATAACCGTAGCTGGATACGCCATACGAAATCAGCTTTTGACCATTTTCATCCAAACGTACCTGGTTTTCTGCATACGGTTCAATCATGCCGTGTTTTTCGCTCATTTCGCGAATCCAACGATCAGACTTAATTGCCATTGATATAATCCAAAAATCTTAAAAACAAGTTATTGCGACGTACTTTAACTGAAATTGACACTAATGAAAATAAGTGAAAGTCTGAGAACTCAAGTTGCCCCAAAATTGCTGATCGAGATCAGCTTATAAACTTAAAAGTGCAGAATAACTTAAAGGAATAGAAAAGCTCATTAGCACCAGCGAAGCCGTTTTTTGCAAGTTTTTCTGATTGAGCCAGCGGCTGTTTTTTCTGGCCAGGATTGAGCCTAAAAAAGTCCAGAAGAATGCAATCGGAATCAGCAGAAGCAAGAAAACAAGCATATGAGTCACATAATGCTGACTACTTTTCCAGACAATGACAGGAAAGATCGCTGAGGCAAATAAAAGTGCTTTAGGATTAAGCAAGGTTGCCAAAAATAATTCTCGTGCGCGAATCGAGACATTTTCAACATTTTCGCTTATTTCTGCAGTCCGCCATAATTTCACAGCGAGAAATAAAATATAGCCAGCACTAAAAAGTTTGAGAATGGTCGGTAAAAGCGGAAGATGGACGGAAATTTTTCCGATCAGAATACCCCATAAGCTAATGGCGATCAGATAACCAAAGGCTTCAGCAGGAATTAAACGAAATGTTTTTTTAAATCCGACCTGAATGCCTGAAGATGCCAATAAGGTATTGGTTGGGCCTGGTGTTAAAAGAATGGTTGCCACTAAACCAATAAAAAACCATGAAATCATAGTTTGACCTCGCTCTAATCCGAGTAGCATAGAAGAATTCGGTCAGTGCTGCAAAAAAATAATTGTAAGAGAACATATAACCTAAAATTTAAATTTATTTATTTTAATTAATTCAAATACTTATATAAATATTTAGGATAAATACCCGATAGTCATTTCAGTCAATTTCGGTCATTTAAATCGAGCTAATTTTAAAAATAAGAAATAAAAAGCCCTAGCTTTTAGCTAAGGCTTAAATATCTGAATTGTCTATAGAATTAGAAAATTCGGCTATGGTCTTTTTCTGCTTTGGGTAGCTGTGCGGCAATTTTCTCTGCAATCAGCATATAGCTTTCTGCAGCAGCATCTTCGGCAATGACAGAAGGTGTACCGGCATCCGCATTTTCACGAATTTTAGCATCCAAAGGTAAACGGCCCAATAATGGGATTTGATATTGCTCAGACAGTTTATCGCCACCACCTGTACCAAAAATCTGTTCCTCAAAACCACAATTTGAGCAGATATGGGTCGACATGTTTTCAATCACGCCCATGATCGGAATCTGCACCCGATTAAACAATTCAATGCCTTTGGTCGCATCCAGCAATGCCACGTTTTGTGGTGTCGTCACAATCACTGCACCCGTCACCGGAATACGCTGCGCGAGAGTTAACTGGATATCGCCTGTGCCAGGTGGCATATCAATCATCAGCACATCGAGGTCTGGCCATAGGGTCTGATTGAATAACTGCATCAATGCCCCCGTGGCTTTTGGACCACGCCAAGCGACTGGAGTATTTTGGTCTCCAGTTAAATGGCCAATTGATAACACCGCCATTCCATAGGCTTCAATTGGAACAAACTGCTCTGCTTCGATCATTGGCGTTTTGCCGGCATTGCCGAGCATGGTCGGGATACTTGGACCGTAAATATCGGCATCCAGTACGCCTACGCGCAGGCCTAATTTCTGTAGAGCCAAAGCCAGATTTACAGTCGTGGTCGATTTACCTACGCCACCTTTGCCGGATGACACCAGAATCACATTTTGAATGCGTGGGTGTTTCGGGACATCACGCTGTTGCGGCGCAGCTTTTTGAATCGGTGGATTATTTGGATCAGCTTCTTCTGTTTTTGCAGGCTGTGCCGACGCATCAACCACAGGGGGAAGATTGGGTTTTGCTTCCGCTTTAGGCGCGCTTGAACAGTTTTCACCTTCAGCATGATTATGCCCGCAACCACCTTCTTTCTTATGTCCGGTTTTCTGCTGAATCACATGCATATTCAGCTCTTGAATACCACATTTTTGCAAAGCTTCCGCCAGTTCATCATGAATCTGTTGCAGCTGCGCTTTTTCTTCAGGATAGGTATTCAAAGTGATTTGCAGAATCTCACCCTGTACATTGACCTGCGTAATACGATCTTTCAAGGCATTGCTGGAATTTGGCAAGATATAGTTTTGCAGTACGTTTTGCACAGCTTCTTCGTTCACCTCCTTGGAAGGCGAAAAAACCGATTTAAGCGAAGAAAGCCAAGACATAGGTTACTCCAAAAATGTAGATCGACATCTGAATCGCTTAGTTTAACGGGGTTTTAGGCGAAGGTTAAGCACTGTATTGGAGAAGATGAAACAGATATCTTCAATTTCCAACCATTTTACTCGGTTTTGTGAAATATTTTATGGAATCTTGGTGAATAGAAATAATGAAAGAAAAGAGAGATGGACTATTTTGATGTAATAAATTTTTTTTATTTATCTCGAGCGTGTTAAGCCACTTTAACCCTCTGTAATTAAAGTGGCTCTATGATCACAGACTATTTATGATTTTTATTGTTTTCAGATTTGTCCTGTTGATCCTTGGTATTTTTACCCTGATCTTGTTTCGATTCATCCTTTTTGGACTGAGAATTGCTCTTTGAATCTGTATCTTTGGCATCTTGCTGCTGATCCGAATTACTTTCCTTCGCTTGGTTATCTTTCATTTTACTCATCGTATCAGTTGCCATCTGTTTCAGCTCAGCGAACTTAACCGATGCTTCACTGACTAAGTCTGTGATTTTCTGTCTGGTATCTTCAAACTTATGCATGGCTTCATCTTTTAAATGTGCCATACCTGCCTGCTGATCGGTCTGACCATCTTTAGCATGCTGTTTATCTGACTTGTTAGATGATTTATCTTGAGAGGCATGATCTGCTTTGGCCTTTTTCGCATCATCTGAACCTTGCTCAGTATTTTTCTGGTGGTCAGATTTGCCATGTTTTAGCTCATTCAGAAGCTTTTCACCTTTTTGCAATAGTTCCTCACCGATCGCAATCGCTTTGGCTTTTAAGTCATCCATCTTAAAGCTTTCAGTTTTTTTATCTGACTGATTCTCTTGAGAATTGTCTTTTTGTGCTGATTGCTCAGCATTTGTATCTTTGCCGTTATGCTTGGTATCAGACTTCTGATCAGCATGGGTCTGGGCACTTTGCCCGTTCTTATGTTCCTGATTATGCTGTTTATCCAGCTCGTTTTGCTTTTGCTCTTTTGCAAGCTGATCATTCAATTCGCGTGCATGTTGTTCTTTATCTTGATTTTGCTTCGACGTATTGTTTTGGTTCTGCTGAGTCATGAGGTACCCTCCTTAGGCATATCATATAAACAATCAGCCATTTTTTAGCACAAAGCATCACGCGAATCGGGCGAAGTAAGCAAACTGCAACAAAGCCTGTACATGTTGTTGCTATTGTTTGCAGGATGTAGCATGAGCAGAGTCAAATCCGTATTGAAAAGCTTTATGCTAAAGATGACGCAGGCTTTTGTATTCGAGCGGTCCAAGTCCATCTATTCGCAGGGTTTCAGCAAAGCATTTCTTTGTAATCCCCTCGGCATCATGTAAAATTATGGCCCATTGCATAATGAATACGAATGAGAGAGTGAATCCGTGCGTAAAATTTTAGTCACCAATGCCCTTCCTTACGCCAATGGCCCGATTCATATGGGTCACTTACTTGGCTATATCCAAGCAGATATTTGGGTACGTGCCATGCGTGCGATGGGTCATGATGTGACTTATGTCTGTGCGGATGATGCTCACGGAACCGCGATCATGCTACGTGCCGAAGCGAATGGCATTTCACCTGAAGCGCAAATTGCCAATGTGCAAAAAGAACACATTCGTGACTTTGACGGTTTCGGTGTGCATTTCGATCATTATGATTCTACACATAGCGATACCAACCGTGCCCGTGCGTCAGAAATCTATGTGAAAAACCGTGATGCGGGCAATATTGCAGTTCGTCCGGTGACCCAGCTTTTTGATCCTGAAAAAGGCATGTTCCTGTCAGACCGTTTCATTAAAGGCACCTGTCCTAAATGTAAGGCAGAAGATCAGTACGGCGACTCATGTGAAGTCTGCGGTGCAACTTATAATGCGACAGAATTGTTGAATCCACATTCCACTTTAAGTGGCGCAACACCAGTCGAAAAATCATCTGATCATTACTTCTTTAAATTACCAAATTTTGGTGAATACCTGCAAAAATGGACTCGTGATGAAGGTCGATTGCCAGTATCGATTGCCAACAAGTTGGACGAATGGTTTGAAAATGGCTTGAACGATTGGGACATCTCCCGTGATGCGCCATACTTCGGTTTTGAAATTCCGGATGCACCAAACAAATACTTCTATGTGTGGGTCGATGCGCCAATCGGTTATATGTCGAGCTTTGAAAATTACATCAAAACCAAACGTCCTGATTTAAACTTTGACGATTTCTGGAAAAAAGATTCTGAAAATGAGGTGTATCACTTCATTGGTAAAGACATCGTTTATTTCCACGCCCTGTTCTGGCCGGCAATGCTGGAAGGTGCAAATTACCGTACGCCATCAGGCTTATTCGTAAATGGCTTCCTGACTGTCAACGGTCAGAAGATGTCAAAATCTCGCGGCACATTTATTAAAGCGGAAACCTATTTAGATCATTTAAATCCTGAATATCTACGCTACTACTTCGCGTCGAAACTTTCTGACAAAGTTGAAGATTCAGACTTAAATCTGGATGACTTTGTACAAAAAGTAAATTCAGATCTAGTCGGTAAAGTGGTGAATATTGCCAGCCGTTGTGCGAAATTTATTAACACCAAATTTGATAACAAGTTAAGTGCGACATGTGCTGAACCTGAATTAGTACAAAGCTTTATTGATGCCGGTAGCTCAATTGCTCAGGCTTATGAAGCACGTGAATTCTCGGCGGCAATTCGTGAAATCATGGCGCTGGCAGATAAAGCCAACCAGTATATTGATGAGAAAAAGCCTTGGGCACTTGCGAAACAGGAAGGTCAGGAACAACAAGTGCATGATGTATGCTCTGTGGGGATCAACCTGTTCCGTCAATTGGCAGTGTATTTAGCGCCTGTATTGCCAACTTTGGCTCAACAGGTTCAAGATTTCTTACAACTTGAAAGCTTCGATTTTGCTTCTCGCGAAACAATTCTAGTGGGTCATGAAATTGCATTGTTCCAACCGTTGATGCAACGTGTAGATCCAAAAGCTGTTGCTGCCATGGTGTATGCATCTAAAGATTCTTTAGCTGCTCCTGCTGCTGAACCAGCTAAAGCTGAAAAGAAAAAAGAGAAGAAGGTAGAAAAGAAACCTGAACCTAAAGTCGGTGAAGCTGAAATCATTAATATTGATGATTTTATGAAAGTTGACCTGCGTGTTGCTGAAGTTTTAGAAGCGGCTACGGTTGAAGGTTCTGACAAATTGCTTCAACTCACTTTAAACGTTGGTGAAGCTGAGCCACGTAATGTGTTCAGTGGTATTCGTGAGTTTTACCAACCTGAAGACTTAAAAGGTAAACTGGTGGTGATGGTGGCAAACCTTGCGCCACGTAAAATGCGTTTTGGTATTTCAAACGGAATGGTTTTAGCTGCGGGTAATGGCGACGGTGTTTGGGTAATTTCACCTGAATCTGGTGCTAAACCGGGTGATAAAGTGTCTTAAGATTTCCATTTTAAGCAAAGAAAGCCTCTACTGATGTAGGGGCTTTTTTATTTTACCTCTCCCTAGCCCTCTCCTTGAAGGAGAGGGAAATTCATTGTGAGGTTTAGGATTGCATTCAATCAGATGACGTAAGACATGGATGTCGCCCGTTCGTTAGGGGCACATGGACGTGCCCTCTAACGAACAAAGGGGTTTTGTTACTTTTGCCCCGACAAAAGTAAGGAATATTATTAATTAATGCTTAAATTAAAATTTTTTAAAATTATTACTTTTTCCTCATCAGATTTTCCTTTAAGAGAAAGACCTGCTTCATATATAGACATAAAATTAGTATCTATATGATTAATATCAGGAAGGTATTCATAGTTTAAAATCATCTCACACTCAGCTTTATACATTTTTTCATCAAACCAATTAAGATTTAAATTAAGCCAGTTTGTAAGTTCTAAGAAATTATCTGCTTTATTATCTCCAGCCTTTTCAAGCATATAGTTTTCAAGCGCTATAGGATAATTATTATTTTTAGCTGCAAAAATAGCGTCATAGATCATAAAAATAAGGATATTGCCTGAAAACTGAATTGGGTAATCTAAGAAATCATTTCTTAAATTATATTTAATCCTTATCTTCTTAGAATGTGCATAATATTTATGTTCTAAAAATCTTATTCGCCTACTAAATGATTCTAGAATCAGTCCCTGTATAGCATTCGTTGAATTTAAAACTAATTCTTCGAAGGTATACAAAACGATATTTGTATTTTTTGCTGCTTCAAGTGCCCCTGACTGAAAACCAACTTCAGAAATAATAAATCCCTTATCAGCTCCTATATCGTCCACTATTGTTCTTAAAGCTAATACCTTTTCTTTAGGGACTTTAGTTTTCCAATATTTTGCCTCTATAACCCATTTAATATTTGTACATAAATATTGTGAGGTGACAAAGACATCTAAATCATGATCCGTCCTTATACCTTTGATAGGTTGATTTGTTTCAGCTTTCACACCTAAACTTCTAAAATGTTGTGCAATTTTTTCCTGAAAATTAAACCATTCTTTTGTCATAACCTTATTATTCATATCAACTTTCAGTTATTTGTGGCTTTGTTGCATAAATATGTAAGCATCTGATTTAAATAAATTTAATTTTGGATCAAAAAATAATCAAAACTTTTAAAATCATATAGTTATGAAATCTTTGTGCAACAAAGCCGTTATTTGTACATGATATCAATTGGAATATTAACCCTACACAAAAAATTATTCTCGTGATAGAAATATTCCATCCCGTTAAAACTTATAAAAAAACCTTTGAAAACTTTAAAACCCCTCCTCCTAGCCCTTGGCATAATAACCCTCACCACCCAAGCTGCTGAAACCACTATTCAAGCCCTAAAATAAGTCGCTGGCTAATCCCCTCATAAAATCCAAATATAAAAAAGCCTCTATTTCTAGAGGCTTTTTTATTGCTGGGTCACTTAGCCTTGCAACACAAATTCCCAAATCACATAACCCAGTCCAAAACCAAGTAGTGAATATAAGGTAATAATGAAAAATACAAAGCTGGCATTGTTTTTTCTTTTCCAAAAACTCATCGCGACACCCAAAGCTTGTTCGTAATACCCCATGTTAACGAGCTTTTCATAAAAAGTGAAATGTATCTAAGCATTTTATTTATAATAATATTTTCATTAAAAATAAATTCTTTACTTTCAAAAAATCAATATACAGATTCAGACTGATTTTTTAGTACAGATGCCAAATCAGCACTTCCATTTTAAAAAATGGTAAATATATTCATATTCTTTTTTGCTGGCATCCGTGCTAATACATAGAATTGACTTTAATTACATAAGAATAGCTATGAAATACTTCACTTCTTCTCTCGTCGTGTCATTGCTTGCTTTAGGTTCAATGGCGGGTATCTCTCAAACACATGCACAATCCGTTTCTAGCACCCAACAACAAAAACAGGTTCCCGGTTATTATCAACATAACTTCGGGGATTACCAAATTACTGCCCTGCTAGATGGCACCAATTATCTGTCCAAAGCCTTATTTAAAGATATTCCAGCAGCTCAAGCTGACCAGATATTGAAAAAATACTACGTCGATCAGGCCAAAGGCATCCAGACATCCGTGAATGCCTTTCTGGTCAATACAGCCAAAGAACTGGTTCTGGTCGATAGCGGAACTTCAAGCTGTAATGGTCCACACCTAGGTTCAGTGTATTCCAATTTACAGGCTTCAGGGCATAAACCTGAACAGGTCAATGCCATCCTGCTCACGCATTTGCATCCTGACCATGTATGCGGCATCAGCAATAATGGCGTGGCCAATTTTCCCAATGCCAATATTTATGTGTCTCAAACTGAACTGGATTTCTGGATGAATTCTAAAACAGCAGACAAATTACCAAAAGCCAAGCAGGCAGGTTTTTTGGGCACAGTCGATAAAATCAAGAAAGCCATTGCCCCCTATCAGGTCAAGAATCAGCTCAAAACCTTTAAAACTGGCGATCAAATCCATGCTTTCGATGTTATCAGTTCGGCTGGACATACACCGGGGCATTTTGGTTTTAGCTTAAAATCTAAAGGTCAGCAGATGGTGTTTATTGGAGATATTGTGCACTCACATACGCTGCAGTTTGATCGCCCACAGACCGGCGTTGACTTTGATGTCGATCCGAAAAAGGCGATCGAAACCCGCTTAAAGTATTTTTCTGAATATGCGAAGAATGGCCAGACGGTGGCTGCACCGCATTTACCATTTCCGGGGATTGGACATATTTATTCTAAAGACAATAAAAGCTATCAATGGATTCCGGTACATTTTAAAGATTAATTGAATACTTCAATAATTTTATCTAAGCATGAAACCCTAATTTTTTAGGGTTTTATTTATTTTAAATCTCCTTCAGCCAGATTCCCCTATGACTTGGTAAATTTAAAACTTAAATGAAGCTTTGAGATTTAAAAGCAAGGGTTTCATTTATTTTTAAATTTTTTCTTAAAAATCTTTCACTTTTCATGTGCACTTTTAGCATGCCTTTTTAACACCGTTTTTCTCACGATAAATATAAATACCTAAAAATATAATATAAATTTGAATTTCATGAACTCTTTCTGTGTCTTAGTTTGGTGCACAAAAATTGTATTGTGCTTTATATCGAGTCTTATCAATTTCAAGAAATTCTTCATCAAAATTTCCCTTGCTTAGCCCTCTTCTACAATCAATTTGCCTCTATATACTGATTTTCTTTTGTGATCCCGCGCACTAAATTGGAACGCACCATGCAAAATATAGACTTATTATTTCTTCTTCTCGGTGCAGTTCTAGTGCTTGCCATGCATGCTGGATTTGCTTTTTTAGAGCTTGGAACAGTTCGACATAAAAACCAGGTCAATGCCCTAAGTAAAATTCTAACCGACTTTGCCATCTCCGCCATCGCCTATTTTTTAGTGGGCTACTATATTGCCTACGGTCAGCACTTTTTCCATGATGCTGCAACCTTGTCTGCCGATCATGGCTACAATCTGATGCGCTGTTTTTTCCTGTTGACTTTTGCTGCAGCAATTCCAGCGATTATCTCTGGAGGGATTGCAGAGCGTGCCAAAATGCGTTCACAGGCTTTAGCGACATTATTTCTGGTTGCGCTGATCTATCCGTTTTTTGAGGGTATGATCTGGAATGGCAACCTTGGTTTTCAGGATTGGCTGACCCATGCATTTGGTGCAAGTTTTCATGATTTTGCCGGCTCAGTTGTCGTTCATGCAATGGGCGGCTGGATGGCACTCGCCGCAATAATCCTACTTGGTGCGCGTCATGGCCGTTACAAAAATGATGGCCGGATCACCGCGCATCCTCCTTCATCAATTCCTTTTTTGGCTTTGGGTTCATGGATTCTGATTGTGGGATGGTTCGGCTTCAATGTCATGAGCGCGCAGCGGCTGGATGCCATTTCTGGACTGGTCGCTATTAACTCTTTGATGGCCATGGTCGGTGGAACAATAGCAGCCAAAGTTGCGGGGAAAGATGACCCGGGCTTCCTGCATAATGGTCCCTTAGCAGGTCTGGTGGCGATTTGTGCAGGATCAGACGTCGTTCATCCGTTAGGTGCTTTTTTTATCGGGATCAGCGCCGGCATTATTTTTGTGAAACTCTTTACCTATACCCAAAATAAACTCAAAGTGGATGATGTATTGGGGGTTTGGCCTTTGCATGGCGTTTGTGGTGCTTTTGGCGGATTAGCTGTGGGTATCTTCGGTCAGCAATGGCTTGGAGGAATGGGAGGAGTGTCTTTAATTTCACAACTCATAGGTACAGTGCTGGCGATTGTCATTGCTTTGGCGGGTGGTTTTTTGGTGTATGGCCTGCTTAAGGTTTTGATGGGTATTCGCCTGACTGAGGAAGAAGAGTTCAATGGTGCAGACTTGTCGATTCATCGTATTTCTGCTAATTCGGAAGAAAATACTTTTTAATAGACATAAAAAAAGCCTCTACGACTAGGGGCTTTTTTTATTTATAAGCAGAGCATCTAGATGAAGTAATTACTTCATACCAAAAATTAATTTTAAGCCAAGTACCGTCATAACTGCGCCTGCTGCGCGGTCAAACAAAGCCTTAAACTTCAAATAAACACGACGTGGCTTTTCCGCAGATAATGCAACTGCGACTAGTGAACACCAGCCTGCATCAATAAAGAAACATAAGACAGGCAAAACAAAATAAAAATACGTTGGAATTTCTTTGGGCAATAACGCGGTAAAAATACTGGCCAGCACAATCGCAATTTTGGGATTGGACAACTGTGTGATTAAACCAGTGGTAAAAGCACGGCGTAAAGACATCTGTTTGCTAATGGTTGTATCCGCTTCGATCGGATCTTTGGCATGTTTAATGATTTTAAACGCCAACCAAAGTAAATATAAACCACCACAAATTTTTAAGGCCAGGTACGCTGAGGGTACAGCCAGTAAAAATGCCTGCAAACCGAGAACCGCCAGCAGACCAAAAATCGCTGCACCGAGACCAGTACCCAATGCAGTAAATAAACCATGTTTACGTGAAATGGCAATTGAATTTTTTGCCACATAAATAGAAGTTGGCCCGGGACTCATTGCGCCTAACATCAGGGCAAAAGCAATCGAACCTAAAATCCAGAATGATTCCACGAGATAACCTGACTTAAAAATTGAAGGGCTATTTTAAGCAAAAACCTGACAATTTGCTGTAAAAATTTCTGGATTTGTCATGAATTTCAACTATAGCAATTACTTAAGGTTTCAACTGATCCTGAGCACTCAAATGCTTGTCTAGCAGTTGATAATCCTGCTCATATACAGGTACGCCACCAATAATCATGGTACGGGTTTCTGTTTTAGGTTTATTCAACGCATCATCACAGCCCGACAGACTGAGCAGCATGCCGACCCACACAGCACAGGATAATATTTTCATTATTCTACCCTCCTCAGGGTTTCCTCTGTTTAGATTAGCATTGTTGTTTAAATAATCAGCGGAATATTTGTGACAATCTACAACCAATTCCATAGCTTTCAGCGAATAATGGCTTATTGAAAAACTTTGATTTTTAGCACTTCCGCTATAATGCCTCTATCATGAACTTTGCGAACTTTTATGTTTGAAACCATTGCCCAAAATATTCCAGATCAACAGATTAATTTTCACGATATTACTTTAATAATACGTCGTCTGGATCTGGTGCATCCACAAATCTCGGGCAACAAGTTTTTTAAACTGAAATATAATTTTCTTGAAGCCAAAAGACAGGGTTATCAGCATATTCTGAGTTTTGGAGGTGCTTATTCCAATCATATTGCTGCTACTGCATTTGCCGCACAGCAGTTTAGTTTTCAGAGTGTTGGAGTGATTCGGGGTGAAGAACTGGCTGATCGACCATTGAATCCAACATTAGCCACCGCCCAAGAATTCGGGATGCAGTTGCATTTCGTCAGTCGTGATGAATATCGGCGCAAGCAACAGCCTGAGTATTTGGCCGAACTCGCTCGACAATTTCCTGAACATTATGTGATTCCTGAAGGTGGAACCAATGCTTTGGCGATTCAAGGGTGTCAGGAAATATTAAAAGATAGCGATGAGCAATTTGATGTGATTTGTTGTGCAGTAGGCACCGGTGGCACCATCAGCGGATTGATCGAAGCCAGTCACGCGCATCAACAGATCTTAGGATTTTCCGCACTGAAAGGTTCATTTTTAAAAGATGAAGTCGCCCAACTAATGAATAAAACCAACTGGAACATTCTCGATGATTATTGCTGTGGTGGCTATGCCAAAACTAGTGCAGCCTTGGTACAGTTTATCCGGGATTTTGAGGCCGAATTTTCAATTCCACTGGAGCAGATCTACACGGCTAAAATGCTGATGGGAATTTTTGATTTGATCGAGAAAAATTATTTTCCGGCTGGATCAAAACTGCTGGTCATTCATAGTGGTGGTCTGCAAGGTCGTAATATTCCCTTTGGTTTTACAGCAACCTAAGCTTGAATTGGTTGATTGTTATTTAAGGCAATTAACCCTTTGACCAAGCGGTAGATATGCCAGATAAAGACCAGAAACACGATCAGGAAGCCAATCAAGATCACAGTCAATAAGCCACCGACGATATAACCCAGCAAACTGATCCAGAAGGTTTTAATTTGCCAATCGACATGACTTTCCAGCCAGGTACCGCGCATTTCATCACGCTTGATATAATTCATCACAATCGCAATAAATGGGGTAAGACCAAGAAAAAATCCTAAAATATAAAGAATATATGTAATCAGATTATATTGTTTTAAATCTTCCGCACTTGCCATTCGCTTTTCCTTGTTATTATGTTTTTAGTTTGTACAAAAACTATGCATGAGTTTTAAGCAGCTTTCAAATATTTTATGTTTAAAATGCGCTGCAAATCTGCAATCACGGAACTGATTTTTCTGGAATAGAGAAAGCTGAAATAAAATTGTCTATAATGCTTCCCTTTTCTTCTCCCTTGAGTGTGTGATGTCTTCCAAGCAATACGATGTTCTAGTCATAGGTGCCGGTGCCTCAGGTTTAATGACGGCGTATATGGCTGCGCAACGTGGGCGCAAAGTCGTGGTAGTAGAAAAAGCCAACAAGGTTGGCAAAAAAATCCTGATGTCGGGCGGTGGTAAATGTAATTTCACCAATCTGGAAGTCGAACCGAGCAATTATATTTCACACAATCTACATTTTGTGATTTCGGCTTTAACGCGTTATACCAACTGGGACTTTATCGGCTTGGTATGTGAATACGGTATTGCCTATGAAGAGCGCAAACATGGACAGCTGTTTACCTTAAATGGTGCAAAAGATATCTTGTCGATGCTGCTGGCGGAATGTGACAAAACCGGTCTGGTCGATATCAAAACCAGCTGCGAAGTGAAAGCAGTCAATCCAGTCGATGATCAAGGTTTTCAGGTGGCAACCTCACTGGGATACTTTGAAGTTGAATCTGTCGTCGTGGCATCCGGTGGTTTATCGATTCCTACGCTTGGCGGTTCAGGCATTGGCTATGAGATTGCAAAACAGTTTGGACATCACGTCTATCCAACCCGTGCCGGACTGGTTCCATTTACCTTCTCTGACGGATTTAAAGAAGTCACCACGCGCTTAAGCGGCAATGCCGTAGAAGCAACACTCTCGAATGAGCTTAATAGCTTTACCGAAGCGCTACTATTTACCCATCGCGGTTTAAGTGGGCCAAGTTCCCTGCAACTTTCCAACTACTGGAATGTCGGGCAGAGCTTTAAGGTAGATTTCTTACCGAGTGTAGATTTACTGGATTTCTTTAAAACGAAAAAACGAAGTCAGCCCAAAGTCTTGCTGCGTACATTACTGAATGAATATTTACCGAAAAGTGTGGTGGCTGAATTACAAAGTCTCATCTGGACTGAAAGCGCTGAAACTGCCATTGGCAATATCAGTGATGACAAGCTGGAACAGATTGCGGCACGTCTGCATGGCTTTGAAGTGAAACCTTCAGGAACAGAAGGCTACCGTACAGCGGAAGTGACTTTGGGTGGTGTAGACACCACGGAAGTATCCTCAAAAACCATGGAAAGTAAAAAGCAGAAAGGTTTGTATTTTATTGGTGAAGTGCTGGATGTAACCGGACATTTGGGCGGCTATAATTTCCAATGGGCATGGTCATCGGCACATGCCGCATCGGAATATATTTAATCAATAGATAATCTGGTTTGCTACTTAACTCATTCCAGATAGTCTGTTTTAAACAGGTTGAGATTGGCCGTATTTTTTAAACGGTCAATCGTCAGCTGCATTTTTTGAGCTTCTCGCAGACATAGCGGTACGTCATCTGCTGAAGATGCCATGAATTTATGTTGTAGTGCTTTCCACATATTGTTGATCTCCTTTTCTTTATATTTCTAATGCAAGAAAAATACCAAAATCATTTTAGTATTCACTTGAATATTCTATACTTTTTAAAAAATAAATTCTATTCCTGGTGACTGAGCAGGATTGACTCCTCAGTTAAATTCGTCTGTCTCTGGTATTTTCTTATCCAGCTCTCGCTCAGACTGCTCGTCCTGTCTGCTCTTCACAAAAACAAATCGATAGGCAGCGGTAAAAAAGCCAAGCGTAATTCCTGCAATGACTAAAGGAGCCAGAACTTTGTTAGGTTTTTTGGTATTCATTCATTTTTCCTTATGACTGAACAAAATCGACCACATGAGCGTGGTCGATTTTGCTTAAAGATAACAGGTTATTTCAGGTCATCTTTTTTCTGAATAGAACGATCAATATCGACATTCGGCTCTTTTTCTCCAGTTGAACCAAATGGATTATTGACTGGCGGATGAGTCGGATCGACTTTTAGTGAATCTGGTACGGCTTGATCCGCATCCGGATTGACCGGATCAATACCCAATGATTCATCATCCTGCGGTGCAGTGGTAAGGATTGCCGGGGTAGTATGAGATAAATCCGTACCCATAGGCATATTCTTGTCTGAATCCTGATTTGGCATGATGCCTGCTCCTGGAGTTGTGATTGAAGAATCGCTAGTGCCTGTAGCAGTTTGCGAACCACCAGAGGACTGGCTCATTGAGCTATCTGTAGAACTCATACCCATCGCCGCACCTGTAGTACCTGACATGTCGGTTGCACTTGTACCTGTGGTCTTGCCACCTAATCCAGAAAATATGCTGTTCTCAGCTTTTTCTTTGACTGGATTGGGTTCTTTAGCTTCTCGTTTGGCTTTATCAATCAAATCTGTGAGTACACGCTCCGCAGGTTGACGACCACCCAAACCAAATGCCAAGGCAAATGCCACTGCTACAGCACCCAAAGTTAGACCAAATGCCAAGTTAACAATTGAATCGGCAATACCCATGGCACGCAGACCCATTGCCACAACGAGTCCCATGATCAGAACACGAACCAGATTGGCTAACCAGCGTGAGCTGTTATATTCACCACGTTGTACGATATTCGCAACAATATTTGCCAGCCAGAAACCGATTACCAGAATCACCGCACCGAGCAGGATATTGGCACCGAAGTAGATGAACATTGCAATAAGACCACTGATCTGTTCAAAGCCCAGACGGTTCGCTGCTTCAGATACCGCAAATAGCATGGTGAATAAAACGATCAGGAAACCGACTACACTGGAAAGTTTAGTCGTGCCTAAAAAACGCTGGATATCCAGTTTGGCAGGAATTTCATCAACACCTGTACCGGCAACTACTTCAACTACCAGACGTGCTACCAGTTTAGAGACCACATACGCCAGAATCAGAATCAACGCAGCAGCGATAATATTCGGAATGGCATTCATGATTTCATATAGCATGGCTGTAGCAGGCTGAGAAATGGCCTCGATACCCAATGCTTCAAATGCAATGATCAGTGCCGTAATGATCACCACGGCGAAGATAAATGAACCAATCACCTGAGAAACATTCGAGTTTTTGAAGATGCCTACTTTTTCAGCATGTTGCTGTACGTTCAGACTGTTTAATAGTCCTTCAACAATACCGCGCACAATTTTCGCCAGGATATAACCGACAAAAATGATGACTGCAGCAATGAAGATGTTTGGTAAGTAACTAACAACATCGGTCAGCATATTCTGAACTGGTAACAGCAGACCGTTGAGACCCAGAATAGACAGCACGATTGGCAAGAACAGTAATAAAATTAACCAGTAAGCAATTTCACTGATGTTTTTACTAATCGGACTGACACCGACTTCAGCACTGAGTTTTTCATCGAGTTGCGTTCGGTCTAGCAGTTTTTGTAGCCCTATCTTCACCAGATTGGCCACAATCCAACCTATGAATCCGACTGCAATTGCACCTAGTAACTGCGGGATAAATAACAGGAACTGCTGGATCATATTACTGAATGGACCGCTGACACTGGTAAGATTGAGCACGTTCAGCGCACCAATCACGGCAATAATCAGAATAATCCAGAACACGACGCGGGCGATAATGCTCTCCACATTGGAGTGATGACCTGTCGCCGTATTTAAATGTGTATTGGTGCCCAGTTTTTGCAAGAGCTTTTTAACGCCTGCCGAGACCAGTAACGCAATGATCCAGCCAATTACTAATATGGCAATTGCACTAAGAATGGGATGGAACTGATCCCAATAGTACATGGCATCGAAGCCACCACGCGGGCTTCTCATATAATCATTCATGTTGTTCTACCCTCTTTGTTATTAAGCTATTTATCTGAAATCGGGGGCATCTCCCTGAAACAATCAGCCCCTTCTTTTTCCGGATTCATATTAGATTTGATGTTTTCAGGCTCAAGCCAGGTAGATGGCACTACCTTAAAACATCACCATCCATTGCAAAAAAGCACCAGTGGTTCACTAGAGCTTTTCAGGTATTTTCAGTTATTGAGTCGCCTGTCCATCAGTCGCAGTTGCTGTTGCTTCTGTGCCATCATCCACGGTTGCTGTAGCTTCCGTTCCATCATTCATGGTGGCGGTGCCTTGTGTAGGCTCACCGACTGGAGTTGAATTATTTGGGGTAGCAGGCTGTACATTCGGATTTGGATGTCCTGCAGGAGCATCATTCGCATCTGGATTCATGTCAGCAAACATATAGAACAGTAGTGCGAGTAAAAAAATACCGACCAAAATCAAGATATAAACAGGGATACGCTTTTTCTGCGTCACGTCTGCCTGATGATTTAAAGGTGGTTTTTTATTGAAATCATCGACCATAACCATCCTCACTCTTTGTTATTCATAAGTAGATTTTTAGAATAACAAGCTGTGAATAGGGCTTCTGTGACAAAACATGGTGAGATGGTGACGGGATGTAAGTCACTAATCCATCAGAATTCTCTGCTAGATGCTACTTTAAAATAGCCGTTTGGCTGGGCTATGTTGCATATCGACTGGGGTTTCGTGTTCATCTTTCAACTGCACCCCTGAAAGCTGTAACTCACAGGATTTACGCATCAATGCGACCAGTCGCTGGATAGCTAGTGGATAGGCCAAGCCCGCAGAACGGACATTGGAAATACAGTTGCGCAAGGCATCATGACATCCTTTAAAAGCATTATAAGTGTAATAAATTCCCATACTATCGGGTGAGCTCAAACCCGGCCGTTCGCCAATTAGCATGACCAGCATTTTCGCCTGTAAAATTTCTGCCAATTCATCACCCAGTGCCACACGACTGCCACGGGCAATCACTAAAGGAGCAGCTTGCCACAGAAATGATCTTCCAGCCCGGCCCGGATAATCTGCTTGCCGTTATACAGATATTCTGGCCCGATAAAGCCGACTACAGTATTGACCAGCAAGGGATTAAACTTACGCGCCACGGCGTAGGCACGCGCTTCCAGGGTCTGTTGATCCACGTAATGCCACCACAATGGTCGCAATAAACATGCCTCACCAACCCGCCTGTGCCAGACCAAAATTCCAGCCAGCAAAGTCATCGGAAATCACGTAAGCTATCCCCAGACCGACGAGAAGCAGCCAACCGAAGGCGCCTTTCTTGAGCTGACGTAAGGAAAAATAATCTTCTTGTACTGCTGTGTCAGTCACACTGGTATCAATCACACTTTTTGATTCTGACATAGCAACCTCGTTGTTTTATCGTTGTTCCCTGAAGATATACATAAGCCATACCAGTTCCGCAGGCTTTAGTGAAGACAGTTGAGACGCTGCCTTTCAGCGATGAAATGCGTTATAATTATCCACCTTCTCATTTATACACCCGAGTTATATGGCGTATCGTCAACAAAGTGTATCGCTTGATCTTGATACTGACGTCACACATCAATGTACGCTGCACTACAGCCGTGATCAGCATCTGATTGGAATTATTGAATTTAGCAAGCCAAGCTTCCTGCTTCGCTGGCAGGATCTGGAATATTTCCGTCGTCGTACCGAAGAATTTTCCGTGATGCCTTTTCCGGACTGTGTCAATGCGATGATTATCGATATTCGAGATGTAACGGCATGGCTGGATAATGAAGTGCCGATTATTCCATGGCGCTTATTGGAAGAAGACTGTCCGGTGCGTCTGGTGGTGCCTGCAGACCGTATTGAGCACTATGCCGGATTCTTTGAACCGACTTGGCTCAGCCCCGATGTCGAAACCGCCATTCAGGAAATCCGTGAATCCATGGATATGTTTGTGCATTAAGCTTGAATCGAAAAAACCTCCGCAATGGGCAATGCTTTTTACTTAAGCATTTGAATCATTTTGGAATTTATTAGGGAATCCGATGTCAGGTTTGGCATCGGATTTTTTATGGTATTTCAGCAGGATATTTTAGATCTTAAAAATCTGTTTAAGCTCTCGAATCTGAGTACTTTTATTCATAATATCACTGTTAAGTGGGTCAAGTCCACACTCAGGTTGAGCAGTTCCGCGACTATTTCCAGGCGGCGATTGCCTGCAGATCAGGGATAGGTAGTTTGTTTTAGAGAGGCCTACAAGGCTTCGGAGAGTCAAAATGTTAAAAAACCGTTATCCCTTAGATCACAATGCCGCTCCTGTTAAAGGAACCGCATTGCCTTCAAGCAGGGGGTTTTGCTCATAAATCCTTCAACCTTACCAGTAATTCTCGACCGCAATATTTCCTTCACCACGACGGTTCATGGTCAGGCCACGAGCTTTTAAGGCTTCTTTGGTATCATCGACCATATCCGGGTTACCACAAAGCATGACATGCGTCGTTTCCGGATTAAACGCGATACCTGCTGCTTTTTCCAGCTCACCATTGGCAATCAGAATGGGTAAACGGTCGTGTAAAGGTGCATCGGGTTCACGGGTAATAATCGGGATAAATTTAAAACCGGTATGCCCTTCACCAAAGGTCTCGGCGATTTCCTGAATCCGGTCTACATAAGCGAGTTCTGCCCGGGTGCGTACACTATAAACCAGATTGATTTTTTCGTATTTGCTCCAGGTCTCAAAGTCTTGCAACATGCAAATAAACGGTGCCAGCCCCGTGCCGGTACCCAGTAACCATAGGTCTTTAGGCAAAGGCAATTGATAACGTGCCAGAGTCAGATAACCATAAGGAATTTTTTCCAGATGCAGCTCATCCCCGACTTTGAGGTGCTGTAAATTGGAGGTAAATTTACCTTCAGGAACGACAATCGAGAAAAACTCCAGAGTTTCATCAAAAGGAGATGACACTACCGAATAGGCACGAACCACCAGTTCATCCCCCACTTGCAAACCAATACGCGCAAACTGCCCTGCGGTAAACTTAAAATGTGCCGGGCGTGTCATCGTAAAACTAAATAATGTATTGGTCCAACGGTGTACAGATAAAACTTTTTCTCGGGTAAATTTTTCAATTGACATGATTTCAACGTGGCATGAAAGACTGTGCTCATGGTAGCATGGCAACATAATTTATTAATATTTTTTAAATGTTAAGGCTCTACTCATGCGCATGACTTTACGCCAATTGGCTGTTTTTGTAGCAGTGGCACAAGAGGGTACCGTAACGAAGGCTAGCGATGCCGTCAAGCTTACACAAAGTGCGGCTAGTATGGCTTTAGCAGATCTGGAAGATGGTCTGGGTGCTCCACTATTTGACCGTCTAGGCAAACGTTTACAGCTAAATGACCTAGGGCGCTTTCTTCTCCCTCAAGCCCTGGAAATTTTAGGTCGTTGTGAATCTTTTGAACAAGTCGCTAAAGGTGAGCTTCAAAGTATCGATTTACGTTTGGGTGCAACCCTGACGATCTCAGATTACCTGATTCCTGACCTGATGGCCGATTTCTTGAAAATCAAGCCGCAAGCACATTTACAGCTTCAAGTCGGTAATACCCGTCAAATGATTGAAGCGGTGAATCAGTTCCAGCTGGATCTGGCCCTGATCGAAGGATCTTGTCATCTGCCACAATTGCAATGTATCCATTGGCGTGATGATGAGCTGGCTGTGTGCTGTGCGCCAGACCACCCTCTTGCGCAATTGAACCGTGAACTAACCGCTGAAGATTTCAAATCTGTAGAATGGATTTTGCGTGAAGAAGGTTCAGGTACCCGTGAGGTGTTTGACAATGCCATCTTGAAAGATGTACCAGATGCCAATATCCGTCTAACACTCGGTCATAATGAAGCGATTTTAAAAATTGTAGCGGGCGGAATTGGTATGTCCTGCATTTCCAAACTTGCGATTGAGCCTTTACGTGAAAAAGGTCAACTGGTAATTCTGGATACACCATTCTGGTCGCTGACTCGTCCGCTGTTCATGCTGGTACATCGCCAGAAATATCAGGGTCCAGGTCTGAGAGCCTTTATGAATTTTTGTGAAAGCTAAAATATTAAAAGCACCATAAGGTGCTTTTTTTATGATTCATCAAAACTGACTTTCACATGGTATCCCATCTCCGTCACCATCCATTTTAGTATTTGGACAGTTACGAATGAAAAATAATGCTTCCTCATAAGAACCCATCTGACTACAGTGTTCTCGACCATCGCATTTAAATTGAGATACAGATGGCGAAGTCGTTTCTGAAGTTTTCGGATTAATGGGGTTACTTTGGCTTCTTAACTCAGTGCCGTGATTTTCCAGGTTCTTCCTGCCCTGCTCAGATAATCCTTGCATAGGTAGATCACCTTGCGCTGCTCGCTGTTCAGCGACAATTCGTTGCTGCTCTACCATCAGTCCTTCCAGCTTTTGCTGTTTTTGAACTTGGTAGCTTTGGTATTTGTTATAAACAAGAACAGCAAGAATCACCATAATCACCAGTCCTGATATTGTGATTATTTTTGATGTAGTTGATGATTTTTTCTTTTCATAACGTAGAGAAGCTCTGGTTTCAGTATCTCCATGTAGATCATTGTTTTGTGTAACAGGAACTTCTTGCTTAATATCCAAGCGAATAATATGGTTTGCCTTAAACTTTCCATTATCTTCCACAATCAAAAACTTTAATTTTTCCCCCATTTTTGGCGGAATATTTTTATTGGGAAAGTCTTTGACATGGAAAAATAAATCTTTGGATTGCCCTTCGATCTGAATAAAACCAAAACCACGATCTTCGTTATAGGTTTTGATTTTCCCCTCTTGAAACATAATTCGCTCTTATCTTTAATATTTTTTATGATTGTAATCAAAAAGAGACTGAAAATCTTTTGTAAAATTCTCTAAAGTAGAAACATAAAAACTAGAAGTGCATCTTATGGCGGAAGAATAGATCCCTAGTTAAAAGTAAAAAAATAAAATTTCTGTTTTTATTTATACTTCGCCAAAAATCATAAAACCAACAGCTGATGCCAATGCCAGCCATAGGGTCGGACTAAAGAAAAGTGAATTACGTACAGGAACACCGACTGTGGGTGCCAAGGATTGCAAGGCGACGACTTCTGGCACAAATTCATCCTGCACTTTAATATCCAGACGTACCATGTTGTCTAATGTCATGCTGCCTTGTTGGGGAATGATTCTAAATTTAAGCCGCTCTCCAATTTGTGGTTCAATTTCAGGCGAAGGTAAATCCTGTAACTCGAAACTTAAATCTTGAGCTTCTCCTATCAACTCCAAAGTACCCATACCACGTTCGGAATCGTAAGTTTTAATTTTTCCATCCGTAAACATGACACTTTTCTCTATAGAATTCATTTAATTTGTATTCTAAGCCAACGGAAATGTTCAGCATTGTTGCTGTTTGGTGGATTTTTTATGTGCTGTCTGTCTCTTTGAATATCTAAACGGTGGCACTATAAAAAAGAGGCTCGAAAGCCTCTTTTTAAATGTGACTAAACACGATTTAAGTATGAAGATTATCCATTAACCACGGAAGTTATTTAACAATGCCGATGTAATTGATTTATTGTGTGTCGCCACTTTGGTTTTTTTAGCTTTCTTTGAGTTGTCTTCGACACGTTCAATCTTAATCGCTTTGTACTTATCGCCATTTTCAACAACATTAAATTTTACGCGTTCATTACGTTTTGGCTCGCCTTCTGCCGCAGGGAAGTCTGAAATATGGAAGAAGACATCTCCCTCAGCGCAGCCAATAAAACCGAAACCTTTGGCAGGGTCATACTGTTTGATTTTGCCCTGATACAATTCATCTTTCATGCTATTGTCCTATCCTGAAAATGCCCTGTCTACATTATATAAAAAAGAGGCTGTAGTAGCCCCTTTTTTCATCATATTCAAAAATTAGTCTTTTTGAACTGAACCAAAGATTTTATCGCCAGCATCGCCAAGACCTGGAACGATATAACCATTTTCATTTAAACCATTATCGATAGAAGCCGTAAAAATCACGACATCCGGATGCGTAGCTTCTACACGCTTAATGCCCTCTGGTGCAGCAACCAGAACCATCACACGAATATCTTTACAGCCGCTGGCTTTCAGTACATCAATGGCAGCCACTAAAGAAGAACCAGTCGCCAACATTGGATCAATGATCATCGCGATACGGTTTTGTACGTCTGGAACCAGTTTTTTATAATAGGTACGTGCTTCCAGAGTTTCTTCATCACGCTCTAAACCAAGTACTGATACTTTTGCACTTGGAATCAGGTTCAAGAAACCGTCGAGCATACCAATACCGGCACGTAGAATTGGCACAACCGTGATTTTTTTACCCGCAATACGGTCAACTGTAACAGCACCATTCCAGCCATCAATATCATGTTCAACCATTGGCAGGTCTTTAGTTGCTTCATAAGTCAGAAGCATGGTCACTTCTTGAGCTAACTCACGGAAATTCTTGGTACTGATATCTGCACGACGGAGTAAACCAAGCTTATGTCGAATGAGTGGATGACGGATTTCATGGATTGCCACGGGAGAACACCTAAAAGGTTAAAGATAAATTTCCGCTATTATAAGGGCTTTTATTGATTTGTATAAATAAAAAAGCCCCCAATCATGGAGGCTTTTTTGTAATAACGTCAATCTTTGCAGATATTAGTTAAAACCACTTTGAACCAAAGTGAAAATGAACTGTTGCAATTCAGGTGACATGGCAAAGAATGCATATTTAGATACTGCAATCACCGGATCTGGGTAGATACCGATCACAAGTACCGCAAGCGCAGCAAGAAGTACCATGATACCGCCGACTTTTTGACCCCAATGATTCACCGCATCTAGACGTGGTGTTTCAGGTGGTGTCATGTAAAGTACAACCATTACGCGCAGGTAGTAATACAAACCGATACCAGAACCCAAGATAACCATCGCAGTCAGGAACCAGGCTTCGCCTGCAACCGCAGTTTTAATTACCAGGAACTTACCGATAAAGCCGGCAGTTAAAGGAATACCTGCAAGAGACAGCATCATCACCGTCAATACAGCAGTCAATACTGGACGGCGCCAGAACAGACCACGGTATTCAGCCAGACTACCCGCTTCATCCGTATTGTTATACGGACTAGACATCAGCGTAACAACACCGAACGCACCGATCGTGGTTAATACATAAGTCATCACGTAGACGTTTACACTTTCAAAAGTCGCGAAACCTTGAACTTGTAAGAAGTCAGTATTACGTGAACTGACGATAGCAACCAGCAAATAACCAAAGTGTGCAATTGAAGAGTATGCCAAGATACGTTTCAAGTTCACTTGGCGAACCGCCAGCAAGTTACCTGCAAGGATAGACAGAACCGCAATAATTGAGATGATCGTGACGAAGCTGTCTGCCAGAATTAGACCCGAAGACAACGCATAACGAACAAACAGACCAATCATGGCTACTTTCGCAACAGTCGCAAGGAAAGTCGCGATTGGCGCTGGTGCACCAGCATATACGTCTGGTGTCCATTTGTGGAATGGTGCCAGCGATAATTTAAATGCTACTGCAAATACAATTAATGCCAGACCAATCACGACAGCCGGTTGACTGAATACATTAAACAGTTTGCCTGGTTCAGCCACGAAACTTAAAGTACCTGTATATGCATAAATATATGCCATACCCATGAGCAGCATTGCTGACGCAGTTGCTGAAAGCACCAGATATTTCACACCCGCTTCAAGCGATTGAGAACGTTGATGTGTATATGCCAACAAGCCATATACAGGAATCGACATCAACTCAAGGCTGATAAAGAATGATGCATAGTGTGAGCTAGCCACCATTAGCATGGCACCCGCAACGGATGTCAGCATCAGGATATATAACTCTTCACGGTTATCTTTATAGGTTTCGATATACGCGTGAGATAGCGTTGCACATGCAAGTGCAGCAATCAGGATCACAAACTGGTACAGCATCGTAAATGGATCTACGATGAACAGATTCATCACGTTGGCAGGTGCAAACACGCCTGCCAACAAAACGAAAATGATATAGAACGCAGCAAGGTTTAAACCAATCACCGTGGTAGTAGCCACCAGGTTATGGTTACGCTTAATTGC
This sequence comes from Acinetobacter lwoffii, assembly GCF_024129685.1. Lineage (GTDB taxonomy): Bacteria > Pseudomonadota > Gammaproteobacteria > Pseudomonadales > Moraxellaceae > Acinetobacter > Acinetobacter lwoffii_X. The sequence goes on from NZ_JAMXXL010000003.1 coordinate 72,667, forward strand.
GGTCAGCAACATCACGACGATCGCAGTTAACGACACGATCATCACAGGTGCTAGAGGCATAAGCTCAGAAAAAGACATTGTGAAGTTCATGGCTTATTGGATCTCCACATTTTCAAGTTGAGTCGTTACTTGATCAGCAACTTCAACCACTTCTTGAACTGGAATGTAGCTATTCGCTAACCACGCCATGCTTGAGTTAGAAACGTCAAGGAAGCTTTGTGGATATAGACCAAGCCAAAGTAGACCAAACGCACAGATCAACAATAATGCGATTTCACGTGCATTTAGATCTTTTAATGGATTTGTATAGTGCTGCTGTTGCGCTTCATTTGGTACACCAAACAGGGCTTTGTGAATCAGGATCAGACCGTACAGACCCGCAAATACCAAGCTGATTGCCGCAAGAATGGTAAACGCCGGGAATTTCGCATAAGCACCCATCAGGATCAGGAACTCACCAATGAAGTTACCTAGACCTGGAATACCTACAAGCGCCGCAACGAAGAACATCAGGAAGAATGCAAGATACGGGAATTGACCACGCATACCACCCATCAAACGCATATCACGCGTATGCACACGCTCATATACCTGACCACACATAATGAACAGCGCAGCAGATGAAATACCATGTGCCAACATCATGATCATCAGACCCTGGAAGGTCAGGATGTTACCTGCGTAGATCGCAAGTAAAACGAAGCCCATGTGTGAAATAGAGGTATAAGCCAACAGGCGTTTCATGTCGGTTTGCTGGAAAGCACACCAAGCACCGTAGAAAATACCGATTAAACCAAGAATGATTGCGAAGTCTGCAAACTGTGCAGACGCTGCCGGGAAGAACGGAATCACGAAACGTAATAAACCGTACGCCGCAGTCTTAATCAAGATACCTGCAAGATCGACAGAACCCGCTGTTGGTGCTTGCGCATGCGCATCTGGTAACCAGCCGTGTAATGGGAAAACTGGAAGTTTTACCGCAAAACCGATGAATAAACAGATCATGAATGCATAAGCAACCGCTGGCGCCTGAGCATCAAGCGTATTCGCCACACCTAATAAATAGTTGTAGTCGAAACGGATTTCACCCGTCATGGTATAGCCCACAGTCACCAGACCCAGGATACCAATCAGCATCACCAAACCGGCAACCTGCGTGTAAATGAAGAACTTGTTAGCTGCATAAACACGTGACTTGCCTTCTGCCCCTTTATGACCCCAAAGGGCAATCAGGAAGTAGATCGGCACCAGCATCATCTCCCAGAAGAAGAAGAACAGGAACAGGTCAATCGCAAGGAATACACCGATGACACCACCTAAAGACCATAAAAGGTTCAAGTGGAAGAAACCAACGTTCTTTTGAATCTCGCCCCATGAACAGCCTACTGCCAATACACCCAGGAGTGCAGTCAAGCCAACCATAAGAAGTGATAAACCATCCACTGCTAAGTGAATGTTAATGCCCAGGGTTTGAATCCAAGGCAATTTGAATTCGGCAGCCCACGAAGGTGTAGCACCGCCTAATTCATAGTTGTAAGTACCAGTCTGCCAAAGGACTATGGTCAAGACCAAGGTCACCAGCATACCGATCAGCGCGATATAACGCGGCAAGTGTTGGTCGAGTTTATCGACCAACCAGCATATGAAACCTGCAATGAACGGAATGAGGATCAGAGCCGGCAAAATAATATTGTTTGGAGCTTCCATTTTATTTCCCCACGACCTGAATCACGATCAAGATCATCAGTAGGACAACGACACCGAGCCCCATACTAGATGCATATTCACGCAGTGAACCGGTTTGACGTGAACTTGTAAAGCTGTGACCACCTTTAACAAGTGCAGGAAGTACCAGCCATAGGCCATCAATTGGATCACAACCAAAGATCTTCGCGAACATTAAATATGGCTTCACGAAAATGAGGTCATACAGCGTATCAAAACCTAATGCGTTACGGCAGATGTTGACCAGGCCAGCACCTACAGAAGTGGCTGCAAAACGTTTGACTGCATTGTAAGCAAAAGCGAACAGCACGACACCGACTGCAAGACCTGTTAAAGCAACAGCGATTGCGATGTATTCAGCACCATGTGCACCTGCTTCAAGCGCTTCAGGAATAATGAAGGCTGGAATTTGGGCTGCATCCAGAATGCTCATTACCGGTGCTTTCAGGACGATCGCCAGACCTGTTGAAAGTACAGCAAGAATTGCCAGTGGCGCCCAGTAAGTTGCACCTTGGATTTCATGATAAGGTGTGTTTTCTTTGCCAAAGAATACAACCCAAATTAAACGGAATGTATAAATAGAGGTTAAGAATGCACCTGCAACACCGACCCAGTACAGCGTGTTATATACTGGCAAACCAGCAATATGACTTTGCGTCCAGACTGCAGCAAGAATCGCATCTTTTGAGAAGAAACCAATCGTCAGGAATGGAATCGCTGCCAATGCACCGCCACCAATCGCGAAACATGCAAACAGGAATTTGTTCTTGTAGAACAGACCGCCCATCTTGAAGATGTTTTGTTCGTGATGGTAAGCCAGAATCACCGCACCAGACGACAAGAACAATAATGCCTTGAAGAATGCGTGAGTCAGCATATGGAACAGACCTGCCTGGTATGCTTCAGCACCTACCGCCATAAACATATAACCGAGCTGACTCATGGTTGAGTATGCCAGAATACGTTTGATGTCGGTTTGAACCAGTGCAGCAAAACCAGCCACAAGCAAGGTCACCGCACCTGTGATCGAAATAAATACCATCACTTCTGGTGCAAGTTCAAAGACTGCGAACAGACGGCAGCACAGGTAAACACCGGCTGTTACCATTGTTGCAGCATGGATCAATGCAGAAACAGGTGTCGGACCTGCCATCGCATCGGCTAACCATGTTTGTAACGGGATCTGTGCAGATTTACCTGCCGCACCCAAGAACAATAACAATGCTGTCCAGATAGTCAAAGATGAACTTTGCGTCATTACAGTCGCCGCATTTTCGACGATGTACTGAATGTTCAAGGTACCGAATTGCTGGAAGATCAGGAACATGGCAATCAGCAGGAATACGTCACCAATACGGGTCACAGTAAATGCCTTGATTGCCGCCAGACCGTTTGCCGGGTTCTGGTAGTAATAACCGATCAACAGGTATGAACACAGACCTACGCCTTCCCAACCCAAGAATAACAACGCCAGGTTGTCACCCAATACCAGCAATAACATGCTTGCAACGAACAGGTTGAAGTAAGAGAAGAAACGTGCGAAGTCTTCTTCACCGCGCATGTACCATGATGCAAAGATGTGAATTAAGAAACCCACGCCTGTCACCATGCCCAGCATCAATAAAGACAAGCCATCGAGCTGCAAGCTGATGCCCGGAGCAAAACCGCCAACACTGAACCAGGTCCAGAGATGTTGCACAACTGCAGTTGAACCATTATTCACAAAGTCCATACCCGCAATCAGTGCGAACAGTGCAGATAAACCGACTGCACCGACACCAATCATTGCTGCAACAGATTCCGGAAGCTTGTTACGCCCCGCCGCTAACAGGACAAAACCAATGAGCGGAAATAAAATTGTTAGATATAAATAACTCATCCGCGCATCTCACTAGCAGCATCCACATCCAGGTGATGGAAGCGATGATAGAACTGAAGGACGATCGCAAGACCAATACAAGCCTCTGCCGCAGCAAGCGTCAGGATCAGGATAAACATGATCTGACCATCTGGCTGTGCCCATGCACTGCCCGCCAGGACGAACGCTAAAGCAGCAGCGTTCATCATGATTTCAAGGCTCATTAAAATAAATAGTAGGTTGCGTCGCACCATTACACCGTAAAAACCCAGTGCAAAGAGAATAGATGCAACGATCAAACCATGCTCTAAAGGGATGTTGCCCATTATTCTTTTTCCTCTTCTGCATCTGGTTCACGTTTACCTAAATGGAATGCAGCTACCAGGGCAGCAAGCAATAACATCGCGGCAACTTCAACCAACAACAAGTATTGCGTAAAGAGTGCTTGACCCACTGCTTTCGGGCCCACCATTTCTGTACCCATTACCAGTGAAGCTTGTGTGTAATCAGAGTTTAATACCCATACCAGTACCAAACCGATCAGGAAGCTCATCAACGCCGGATAAGCCCAAGCCGATGAGGTCAACCATTTGCGTTCTTGTTCAACGGTCTGCTCACCCAGGTTCAGCATCATCACCACGAACACGAACAACACCATGATCGCGCCCGCATAAACGATCACTTCCAGCGCACCAGCGAATGGTGCACCGACAATCAGGAACATGCCTGCGACTGCAAGCAATGACACGATCAGGCTTAATAAAGCATGTACCGGATTCGCGTTAGTCACCACGCGAACCGTAGAGACAATGGCCACGAGGGCCATTAAATAAAATGGCCACATCATGGTAATAGACTCCGTACATCAACAGGTGCACTTTCACGCTGTGCTTGACCTTTGTCCTTGCCTGCAACTGCCATACCGGTTACACGGTAGAAGTTATAGTCAGGATATTTACCAGGACCAGAAATCAGCAGGTGTTCTTTTTCATAGACCAAGTCCTGACGAACATATTCGCCAAGCTCGAAGTCCGGGGTCATCTGAATCGCAGTGGTTGGACACGCTTCTTCACACATACCGCAGAAAATACAACGCGAGAAGTTGATACGGAAAAATTCCGGATACCAGCGACCATCTTCACGTTCTGCTTTTTGTAGTGAAATACAGCCTACCGGACAGGCAACCGCACACAGGTTACATGCCACACAGCGTTCTTCGCCATCAGGGTCGCGCGTCAATACGATACGACCACGGAAGCGTGGTGGCACGATTTCTTCGGCCGGCACTTCCGGATATAAAATGGTGTCACGTTTACGTGTTGCGTGGCTGAACACCATCCACAACGAACGAACGATTGACCCGAATCCAGCTAGAAATTTAAACATTTTGTTCTCCCTGCTGTCTTAGGCCTGATTCATCAGAATCACAGCACCAGTCACCAAAAGGTTAACCAACGCCAATGGCAAGCAAATTTTCCAACCAAAGTTCATCACCTGGTCATAACGTGGACGCATTAATGAACCACGCGCCAGTACAAACATCATTACAAAGAATGCTGTTTTGATAATGAACCAGAATGCTGCTGGAAGGAACGGAATATCAAGGTTGAATGGCGCAAGCCAGCCACCGAAGAATAAAGTCACGATCAATGCAGAGATCAGTACCACGTTGACGTATTCCGCAACGAAGAACATCCCCCACTTCATACCGCCGTATTCGACATGGTAACCTTCTGCCAGTTCTTGTTCTGCTTCTGGTTGGTCAAATGGGTGACGATGCGTTACCGCAACACCCGCAACCACGAAGATCAGGAAACCCAGGAACTGAGGAATCACAAACCAGACATCTTTTTGCGCTTCAACGATTTCACGCATGTTGAATGAACCGGCAATTGCCACCACACCCATCAACGAGATACCCAAGAACACTTCATACGAAATGGTTTGAGCTGCAGAACGTAAACCGCCCAGTAAGGCATATTTGTTGTTTGATGACCAGCCACCGAACAGGACTGCATAAACTGCAATACCCGCCATTGCCATAAAGAACAACAGGCCGATGTTCATGTCTGCTACACCTAAATAAGGTGATACAGGAATAACCATGAACGATAGCACCGCAGTTGCCATCGCAACTGCTGGCGCCATACGGAACGTCAATTTGTCAGCAAATTTTGGTGTCCAGTCTTCCTTGAACATGATTTTCAGCATGTCGGCAACAATCTGGAACATACCGCCCGGACCAACACGGTTCGGACCGTAACGGTCTTGCCACAAGCCGAGTAAACGACGTTCAATAAAAGACATCAACGCAGCGATCAGTACTACAACCAGCAAGATCACAATCGCTTGAATGACTGAATAGGCAATTGGCCAGTTTTCAGCCCACAACGGCGTTTGACGGATTAATTCTTGTTCCATGAATTACACTCCTACCGCGACTGAAACAGGCTCTGCAAGAGATACCGTCGGTGCCAGACCGATTGGGTAGCCAATATAACCTGTCGGTAAATATTCAATCACTTGAACTGGAAGAACGATTGACGTCTCACCTGCTTTCACCGTGATTGTCTGACCATCTTGAACATTCAGGCGCGCTGCATCCTGCTCACCCACTGCAAATACCGCTTCAGGAATACGTGTTTCCATCGCTGGTGTTTTGATGGTAAATTCACCTGAACCAAAAATATGGTGCATCGGTACTAGACGGAAGCTTTCAGCATTGACCAGAACAGGTGCCGGTGCAACGAATGTACGTGCCGGACGTTTTGCCAAACGGTCGAATAAACGAACGCCTGAATCACCACCTTTCAGTGAACCACCCACAGTTTCCTGGAACTTGTTCCAAGCTTGTGGCGAGTTCCAGCCTGCAGACCATGCAAATGGAACCAGTGGAGATGGAGTCTGGTCTCCGACATAACCTTCCATCGAGAATGTTAATGCGGAGTCTTTATCTGTAGGCTGTTTCGGCTCATGTACAGACAATGGCGAACGCATTGAAGTACGACCTGAGTAACGACGTGGTTCACGTGCCACTTTCAAGCCATGAACACGGAAGCCCGCATCAGGTGCAACATCCAGAATGCCTTCAAGCGCAGGAACGTTTTTCGCCACTGACTCGATCACATCATCCAGTAAAGTCCAAGAAATCGCTTTGCCTTTTACGCCTGTTTCCAGAGCGTGTAACCAGCGCCAAGATTCCTTGATCGCCAATTCAGGATTGTAGTAGCTTGGGTCATACACTTGGTAGAAACGTTGTGCACGGCCTTCTTGAGAAACGACAGTACCATCACCTTCAGCAAACGAAGCGGCAGAAAGTATGATGTCGGCTTTCTTCACAGTTTCAGTTTCAGAGTGATCCAGAACGATCACTTCTTTGCCTGCAAGTGCGGCATCCACTTGTGCTGCTGGTAAACGACGATAAAGGTCATTTTCAACAATCACGACAGTGTCGTAGTCCTGAGCAAAAGCTTGCTCCAGGCTTTGACCACCGAAGATTGCCATACCCATCGAGTTCACTTCAGGAACCGTCAAGGTCAGACCTGCATTACCCAGATTCTGTGCAACTTGTGCAGCAGCTTCCATAATGGCAGGATCTTGCAAGCTTGTACCCGAGATGACCAGTGGTTTCTTCGCAGCTTTTAAAGTGTCCGCAATGGTTTGTGCAAATGCTTTGGCATCGTCATCTAAATCAAGAATCGTTTCACCCGCAACTGCTGCAGCAACTGCAAAACCTAAACGCGCGATGTCGTTTGGAGAAGCAACCACTTCACCTTCGGCAACATCAGACAAACGGGTTTGTGTCGCAGCCAGGATATAAATCGGAGATTTCGCATCTTGGGCAATACGTTGTACCGGTTCAGCCAACCATTCTTGGGTACGGCGCTCTGCCGCCATCTCTTTGCCTTTATTTTTCGCAGCCTGGCGAACAGATAAAGCCATACGAGGCGCAGTTTGTGTGAGGTCTTCACCCAAAATTAACACAGCATCGTAGCTTTCAATTTCACGCATGTTCGGGTTGTAAACACCCTCGGTTTGCATGATTGAAGCTGCTAATTCAACCAGGTTTTGCTCTTTTTGAGATAGACCTGTTGAGAAGTTCTCTTGACCCACCAACTCACGAAGTGCGAAGTTTGATTCAAGTGATGCACGCGGTGAACCAATACCCAATACTTTTTTGCCCTGGATATTTGCAATGACCGTGTCTAGTGCTGCATCCACTGAAACAGTTTCAACAGTTGCACCTTGACGAAATTGTGGTTGACGCGGACGGTCTTCACGGTTCACATAACCTGTACCGAAACGGCCTTTGTCGCATAGGAAGTATTGGTTGACTTCACCATTATAACGGTTTTCTACGCGGCGAAGTTCGCCATAACGTTCACCCGGAGAGATATTACAACCTGAAGAACAGCCTTGGCATACGCTTGGCGCATACTGCATGTCCCATTTACGGTTGTAGCGAGCCGAATGAGTTTTGTCTGTGAATACACCTGTTGGACAGACTTCTGTCAGGTTACCCGAGAATTCAGACTCTAGAGTGCCTGATTCAGGCCGACCAAAGTACACACGTGATGCGTTGGCATACACGCCAAAGTCCGTACCACCTGCGTAGTCTTTATAGTAACGCACACAACGGTAACACGCGATACAACGGTTCATTTCATGCGAAATGAATGAGCCAAGCTCCTGGTTGTAATGGGTACGTTTGGTGAAACGGTAGCGACGACGGTCATGCTGCGTCATTACAGTCATATCTTGTAAATGACAGTGACCACCTTCTTCACAGACTGGACAGTCGTGCGGGTGGTTGGTCATCAAGAATTCAACAATCGAAGCACGGAAATCTTTGGCTTCTTTGTCTTCAATCGAGATGTAGGTATTGTCAGATGCAGGCGTCATACATGACATGACCAAACGGCCACGCGTATCTTCTGGATTCGCGTACTGGGTCACGGCACATTGACGGCAAGAACCGACAGAACCTAAGGATGGATGCCAACAAAAGTATGGGATATCAATGCCAAGACTCAAACATGCTTGTAGCAAGTTTTCCGAGCCGTTGACTTCATACGATTTGCCATCGACATGAATTGTAGCCATAGTCGAATTCCTTAAGCTTGTTCTACGTTGCTGGTTTGAGCGGCGGCATTCACAACCTTCGCTTCAAATTCGCCACGGAAATATTTGAGTGCGCCCATAAGCGGCTCCATTGCACCCGGTGCGTGGGCACAGAAAGTTTTACCAATCCAAAGCTTACGAGTCAGTTCTTGTAAGTGATCGATATCTTCTTTCTTACCTGTGCCATCTTCCAGTGCTTTCAGCGCTTTCACAGCCCAAGGTAAGCCATCACGGCAAGGCGTACAGAAACCACATGATTCGCGTGCAAAGAATTCTTCGAGGTTACGTGTCGCTGAAACCATACATTGGGTTTCATCTACCACCATCAATAAGCAAGTTCCTAAACGCGAACCTGCTTTCATGATGCTTTCCGCATCCATAGGAAGATCAATATGCTCGGCAGCCAGGAAGTCAGTCGATGCACCACCCGGTAACCATGCTTTCAGTTTTAAGCCGTCACGCATACCACCAGCATGGTCTTCAATCACTTCACGTGCTGTCGTACCAAATGGAAGCTCCCATAGACCCGGGAATTTCACTTTACCTGATGCACCATAAATCTTGGTGCCTGGATCTTTCGACTTACCAGCAGATAAGTTGATGTACCATTCAGGACCGCGCAGCATGATTGCCGGTAAGTTGTTGTAGGTCTCTACGTTGTTGACAATCGTAGGACGACCCCAAGCACCTGCAACTTGCGGGAATGGCGGTTTAGTACGCGGGTTGGCACGGCGACCTTCAAGCGAGTTAATCAATGCAGTTTCTTCACCGCAGATATAACGACCCGCACCGGTATGCACGTGTAACTCGAAGTTCCAGCCTGTACCAAGGATGTTATCCCCTAAGTAACCTTTGGCACGAACTTGCTCAAGTGCTTCATTTAAGTACTGAGCAGCTTCGATGTACTCGCCGCGGATAAAGATATAACCGTGTGTTGCTTCAAGCGTATAACCCGCAATCAGCATCCCTTCGATCAATTGATGCGGAAGATCTTCCATCAACAAACGGTCTTTAAAGGTACCTGGTTCCATCTCATCGGCATTACAAATCAGGTAACGTGGACCTGAGTTGTCGTTTGGCGCCATCAAAGACCATTTGATACCTGCCGGGAAGCCTGCACCACCACGACCTTTTACAGTCGCTGCCTTAACCACTTCTAATACATCTTTAGGCGACATAGACAGGGCTTTTTTAAAGCCTGCATAACCTTCCAGCGCTTCGTAATCATCTGCATTACGTACGTTGGCCTGCTTGCTTAAACGCCATGTTAATGGATGCGTTTCCGGGTTACCGTCGCCATAAATTGGTTTTGGTTCAGTATTCATACATACTTCTCCAACAGCTGTTTCACCGAAGTCACTTCAACCAGACCGTGCGTGTCTTCATCAATCATTAAGGTTGGACCTTTGTCACAGTTGCCCAGACAGCAAATTGGCAGCAAAGTGAAACGACCATCTGCAGTCGTTTGACCAAACTGGATTCCTAATTCGCGCTGGAATGCTTCTGCCAAAGTTTCCGCACCCATCAAGAAACACGCAATCGAATCACATAACAAAATTACGTGACGACCGACCGGCTGACGGTAAATACGGTTATAGAACGTTGCCACACCTTCAAGGTCCGCAACGCTCATGCTCAGCATTTGTGCGATGGCATTCATTTGCGCATCATCTACCCAGCCATTACGGCGTTGTACACACTTCAGCGCATCTAGACACGCTGCACGTGGGTATGGGTAGTGCCCCATGTGATGTTCGATATCGTGAATTTCGTCCGCAGTCAAAATCCCTTCAACATTCACACGTGGCTTTTTATCAGTCAAAATCATCATAATGCGTTTACCCCTTAGCGATCCACGTCAGCCATTACGACGTCAATGGTCGCTAAATAAATGATTAAGTCAGACATTAAGCTGCCGTTAATCACAGAAGGCATTTGCTGTAAATGCGTGAAGGTTGGTGTACGGATACGGGTACGGTAACTCATGGTTGACTTGTCTGAAGTCAAGTAGTAGTTCGACGCGCCTTTCACCACTTCCGCCATCACAGATGCTTCACCCGCAGGCATTACAGGACCCCAAGATACACTCAGGAAGTGCGTAATCAAGGTTTCAATATCTTGTAATGTCTTGTCTTTTGGTGGTGGAACAGCCAGTGGATGATCTGCTTTGTACGCACCAGACGGCATATTATCTAAACATTGTTTGATAATTTTCAGTGATTCTTCGATTTCACGGTAGTGAACGATAACACGTGCATAGGCATCGCCTTCGTACTCAACCGGCACTTCGAAGTCATAATTTTCATAGCCGCTATATGGACGATATTTACGTACGTCAAAGTCGATACCTGTAGCGCGTAGACCTGTACCTGTTACACCCCAAGCCAATGCAGATTTTGCATCGTATTGCGCAACATTACGGGTACGACCCACAAACACCGAGTTTTTCAGCGCTGCAGTATGGTATTCCTTCAAACGTTTCGGCATCCAGTCCAGGATTTCACGGATCAGGTGCTGCCAGTTGTTTGGAAGGTCATGTGCTGTACCGCCAATACGGAACCATGCCGGGTGCATACGGTAACCGGTGATCGCTTCAATCGCGTCATAGATTTTCTGACGGTCAGCAAACATGTAGAAGACTGGCGTCATACCGCCGGCATCCTGAATCGCAGTACCAATGAACAGCAAGTGGTTATTGATACGAAACAGTTCAGACATCATCACGCGAATACATTGCGCACGGTCAGGTACCGTAATACCCGCCATTTGCTCTACGCCAAGCACGTAAGGCATGTTTTGCGCACAACCACCGAGGTAGTCGACACGGTCTGTATACGGAATGAATGAATGCCAGGTTTGACGTTCAGCCATCTTTTCCACACCACGGTGGTGATAACCGATGTCAGGCACACAGTCTTTCACTTCTTCACCGTCCAGCTGCAAGATCACACGGAACGCACCGTGCGCAGATGGATGGTTCGGACCCAAGTTCAGGAACATGAAGTCTTCATCGGCATTGCCGCGCTTCATACCCCAATCTTCAGGGACGAAACGAAGATGTTCCTGTTCGTAGTCCTGTTTGGCTTTATCTTGCAAATACGGCGTATATTCAGTCGCACGCGCAGAATATTCTTTACGTAGCGGATGACCTTCCCAATAGGTTGGCAACAAGATACGACGGAGCATTGGATGCCCTTCGAAATTGATCCCGAACATATCGTAAGCTTCACGTTCGTACCAGTTGGCATTTGGCCAAATATTGGTTGCCGTCGGAAGATTCAAATCGCTTTCAGCTAAGGCAACTTTAATACGAATGTCAGTATTACGCTCGAGCGACAACAGGTGATAGAACACGGTGAAGTCAGACGCAGGTAAACCGTCGCGGTGCGTACGCAGACGCTCATCTACCGCTGACAGGTCGAACAACATCACGTAAGGACGTGACACTGTACGCAAGAACATTAAAACTTCTTGTACACGTGCGCGCTCAACCCAGACTGTCGGGAAATCCTCGAAAGTCGTTTGCACAAAGAAGTTCTCACCAAATTTGGTTTTGAGTTCTTCAATGATGGCAAATGCTGGGCGTGAATCAACAGGCGTTGATTCTGGCATAGCAATGTCAATTTCAGCCATTGGCTTGGCTTCCTATTTAATACAAATTCAGTCAATCTAAACGACAATTACACCCATAGCGGGTGCACAACAAAACAACCTGTCGTTTAAATTATTTAATTTCATCCATAGAGCGTAAGTTCTTCACAGCAACACGCTGGTCTTTCTTACGGTCACGTTCCGGCATCATCTTTGGCTTATACACTGGCTTAAGATCATCACCGATCACCGCAGAAAGCGGACGACGCTCTAATTGAATCTGGTCTTGCAACAGCATCAATGCCTGAATCAAAGCTTCAGGACGTGGTGGGCAACCTGGAATATACACATCGACCGGGATGATTTTATCCACACCTTGTACGACTGAATAAATATCGTACATACCACCTGAGTTGGCACATGCACCCATGGAAATGACCCATTTCGGTTCCAGCATCTGTTCATATAGACGTTGAATTACTGGTGCCATTTTCACGAAGCAAGTACCCGCTACAATCATTAAGTCTGCCTGACGCGGTGAAGCACGGATAACCTCGGCACCAAAACGTGACAAGTCATGCACGCCGGTCAAGGTGGTTGCATATTCTACGTAGCAGCAAGATGTACCAAAGTTAAATGGCCAAACTGAGTTTTTACGACCCCAGTTGACTGCTGTATGTACCACATCCTCTAAGCGAGTCATGAATACATTTTTATTCACTTCTTCTTCTAGCAACGGATCTTCTACAACAATACGTTCCTGAAGTGGATATTGGTCAGCATCCGGATTCGCACGGGTTAATGTGTATTTCATCCCGTCTTACTCCTTATCAGATGATTTAGCCGGTGAGCTTTTCACACGACCAGAGGATTGAGCTGGGATTTGACCTGTAGGGTCGATTACCAATTCTTCAATTGAGTTGAAGCGCGTAATTTCTGCTAGATCCATATTTGGCGAACCAATTTTAGCTTTAACACCTGCGGCTTTACGTCTGTCTGAAGGTGCCCAATTGAGTGCACCTGTCGATAATTCGTAAATCAAACCAACAAGTAAAACCAAAATAAAGATAGCTGCAGTTGCAAAACCAATCCAACCTACTTCACGAACAGAAACCGCCCATGCATATAGATAAAGTGCTTCTAAATCAAACACCACGAAGAAAATTGCAACTAAATAGAACTTTGCAGACAAGCGGATACGAGCTCCACCTGCGCTAACTACACCTGACTCAAACTGCTCCTGCTTGGCACGGCCCCATGATTTACCCCCGAGGAGTAATGGGACAGTCAGCATAAAGACGCATAAAAATGTAACGCCGATCACGAAGGCAATAATTGCCCATTCGTATGGAGTAATAGCACTCATGCGGGGATAACTCCTGGCAGGCCTATTTGTTAACAAAGAATGTATGTATTGGCCTTCAAATACACCAAACACAAAATTAATCCCGCCAATTGTACCTGATTTTGGATTTCACTTGCTAGTTTATAAGCCTTAGTCTTTGGGATGATTTTTTAGACATTTCAGCATTTAATTTGACTTTAATCATTCAGAATTCGTTTTAATCGTTTTCCCAAATTAAATTTTAATTATCTATTAATTTTTCTATAAATAGCGCTAGCAGAAAATAGACTGATCGATGAGCTGCTTTTCTCGCCCACCCATTTAGATATAGTCCTTTTCACTATTGAATCCAAGTTAAATCGGATAAAAACTTATTTTAACCACTATTTTTCAACCCAAACCATTTGATTTAACTTGATATTTAATGTGATTTTTTTACATTTAACTGCTGATTCACCCCTGCAGCTACTTGCTAATCTTAGATTGGCAATTGTGTCTTTTTGCAACATGCTCAACGGACTGATTCAGAATATGTTATTTCTATTTCTAAACCACATCATGACATTAATAAAGTAACAATAAGGAGTCCTTGCATGTCTCTACGCTTTTCCCATAAGCCTAATTATTTTTTATTTGCTCAGTTACTGGTTCGACATATAGAAAATTACATCCAGAAAAATCCTAACATAAGTCAGGCAGCTTTTGACTTACGTGACATCCATGCACTTTTTCAAGAGGACCATGCTTCTTCCAGCATCAATCTGGATGGTATTATGAATATCGCTGACGAATATAAAGTCGAAACGTTATCAGGTGACCAGAAACTGATTCAGCGCTATAACGTCGATGCGAAAAACACCAAACTGTTGATCGACTTTAACTCTGAAGCGCTACAAAGCTTAAAAGAGGGCAAATCACTCATTGAACCTGATGCGACCATTCAGGAATAAAATCTCTTCCAATAAAAAACGATGCTGATGCATCGTTTTTTTATGACCAAAATCATTTACACAATATCAAGCTAAATGATCACTCGCTTCCTCTGGCTTTTTTTCCAGCATTTTGCGCTTACTCTTCTTGACATAACGTTGTGCCGGCCAGGTCATGGTAAAACGCGCACCACCCAGCGTCGGACTTTGATCCACCTGAATCGTGCCACCAAACCAGTACGCAATCCGGCTGACAATCGACAAACCTAAACCATAACCACCCGACGCACGGGTACGGCTATCATCCAGTCGGGCAAAGGCTTCAAAAATGCGGGCACGATCTATTTCTGGAATCCCCGGCCCGTCATCTTCAACGCAAACATAGGCCTGACCATCCTGATCCAGACCGCCGCTAATCAAGATTTTATTATCGCAATAACGTACAGCATTGCCGACCAGATTCTGAATTACACGATGCAGATAACGACGCTCCGCCTCTACTGTGACCGCAACAGGCATTGGATGTAATTCGATGATTTTCTGGGTTTTCAGCGCTTCAGTTTCTTGTGCCACCTGATTCAGTACGTCATACAGATCGATTTGCTCAAACTCAATCGACGGCATGCCCTGTTCCAGTTTGGCATAGGTCATGATCTCATCAATCAAGGTATTCAGCGCTTCAATATCTTTATCAATCTGTTCCACCTGTTGCAGACGATAATCGTAGTCATCTTCATCCGCCATCATTTCCACACCAAAGCGGATTCGTGCCACCGGTGTACGCAACTCATGCGACACCGCACGCATCAACTCACGCTGCGCTTCGATCAAACGCTGGATATGATCTGACATATTGTTATAGCTAGACGCCAGTGTAGACATCTCGTCACTGCCTTCCACAGGAAGACGCAATGACATATTACCCGATTTCATTTTGTTTAAGGCATAGCTGACTTCACGCAACTTACGCTGCATCGGAACCAGAAGACCATAAACACCCAGACTCAACACAAAAAGGCTTAATAAGGTAATACCGGTCGCCAACTGGAATGGCATCCAGTTAAACAAGGGTACCGGCCCCATGACCAATACTTGCGAAGTCGAACCAGGAATCGGTGAAATAATTGAAATCGTGGTGCCACGAATAGAGGCATTATCGCGGTATAAAATGATGCTATGGTCCAGACGCAGACGTCCGATTTGCTCGGAGTCTAAAGGTAGATTCTGGACGTTTTCGATGGAAACCGGATAAGAAAAATAATCCTGAATACGAGCCAGGTATTCTTTTTCCTGACCTGGATAGTAGACCAGATAATCCAGGATAAAGACTGGTAAGGCCTTCATCTGGCGCTCAGTAATGCTGTCGGCCTTAATATAAAGGTAATGACCCGGGTCATCACGCAGCCCAACTACAATATAGGCAATACCCGATTCAGCGTCCCAACGCACCACCGCTTTTCGTTCGGCAATACGGCGCCCTTCAGCACGGGTAATGTCGACCTTGCTGGCTTCTACATAGTGAATGGGCAATTCCAGCAAATCGGAGGCATCAGAAACCCAATCCATTTTTTGCTGGAGATTTGGCTGGCGTGCAACCCCCTCACTGATGATATATGCCATACCATCAGTCAGGGATTCGCGATATTCTTGCGCACGCTGATAGTTGATAATCTGTACCAACAAATAGCCGAACACCGCCACCAAGACGACAAGGATGACGAGTCCTGCGTATATACGCAAAAATATACTGTGTTTAAACACCTATAATTTATCCTGCTTGTTCAAGCAACAAACCACATTTGCTTAAAGACCATTGGTCTCTTTAACAAAAAGATAACCCTTACTACGTACTGTTTTAATACGCTTCGGATTTTCTGGATCGTCACCGATTTTTGGACGGATACGAGAAATACGCACATCGATTGAACGGTCTTGACCATCATATTCGATACCACGTAAACGCTCGAAAATATCTTCGCGAGAGAGAATACGGCCAGCATTCGATGCAAGCAACCATAACAGGTCATATTCTGCACTGGTAAAATCAACCAGATCGCCATTTAAGGTCACTGAACGACCGCCATTGTCGATGACCAGATCATCAAATTCGATGCGCTGTGCCACTTCATCTTCAGGCACCTTGTCAGTACGACGCAATAATGCACGAATACGTGCTAGCAATACACGCGGCTGAACAGGTTTAGCGACATAGTCATCTGCACCCATTTCCAGACCCAAAACCTGATCCATATCTTCAGTACGCGCAGTCAACATCAAAATCGGTTGATGATAATGTGGACGCACTTCACGGCAAATGGTCAAGCCATCAGCACCTGGCAACATCACATCCAGCACTACCATATCTGGCTGTTCAGCAATAATCCGACGAATGGCACGATTACCATCCGGCTCTACCCCTACCTCAAGTCCGTTACGGATCAGGTATTCTTGCGTTAAACGAGCAAGACGCTCATCATCTTCAACAATTAAAATCTTGGGTAACTTTTCTTCTTGGCTCATGTATTGCCCCTTATTTGGTGGATCTACGCTATAGGCGTATCCTTTTGAAATCCAATAGATACGTTTTTAATATGCTTGCAATATACACACGTTTACATTGTAAACAAGATAGCGTTCACCAAACTGATACATCAAGATAGCATTTTGTAATATTTTATCGTGCATTTTTTGGACAATTATGCTTGAAACAGTGGCTTAGATCTGATTTGCGATTTACACAACTCTTACATGGACAAAATATGACTGCTTGATTCAGCACTTTTTAGTTATCCACAGTGTTATCTATAAGCACTTTCTTTGGACTTTGTTATGCTATGCCTTGCCTGATAAGGCTTATACAAAAATCAATAAAAATAGCGATATTTTTACAAGGACTAAAGCACAACTTAAGAAAAATATTTAGCTAAATGTCAATATTGATCTACCCTAAATTTTCCCGTATCTTGTGTTCAATTAATTTTAAAACCACTAGGTCTTGTGTTTATTCCTCAAACACTGTGGCACGAATTTTGCCCAGTTCAAACGGTCCATAAACATAAAAATAGATGACAATGGAGCTATGCTAACATGAGCGTAATCACTTCAACTCCTGGTCAACTTCAGGTGATTAAACGCACCGGTGATGTTGCCGCTTTTGATGCAGAAA
The DNA here is from genome assembly GCF_024129685.1 of Acinetobacter lwoffii. Taxonomy (GTDB): domain Bacteria; phylum Pseudomonadota; class Gammaproteobacteria; order Pseudomonadales; family Moraxellaceae; genus Acinetobacter; species Acinetobacter lwoffii_X. The sequence goes on from NZ_JAMXXL010000003.1 coordinate 90,402, forward strand.
AAATTTCTGTCGCAATTGGTAAAGCGTTTTTGGCGGTTGAAGGCCAACAAAGCGCTGACTCGAGCCGGATCCATGATCGTATCGAGCAACTGACGGAAATGGTATTAAATACCTTTAAACGTCGTTTACCTTCTGGCGGAACGATTCATATTGAAGAAATTCAAGACCAAGTTGAACTTGCGCTAATGCGTACGGGCGAACAGAAAGTTGCACGCTCTTATGTCATTTATCGTGAACAACGTTCTGAAGCACGTAAACAATTAGGTGCACATCATCACCCGACCCTGCAAATTACCGATGCTGAAGGCAAACTCAAGCCACTGGATTTAAGTGCTTTAACTGCGCATGTTACTAAAGCAGCTGAAGGCCTTGAAGGCATTGATGTACAAGCGATTGTCGATGAGACTGTGAAAAACTTGTACAACGGCGTAAAAGAGTCAGACATCTCGACCACGATGATGATGGCGACCCGTACTCGTATCGAGCAAGAGCCTAACTATACGTATGTGACTGCACGTTTATTGCGTGATGACCTGGTTGCGACTGGTTTGAAATTCCTGGGTCTACCTGTAGATACAGTTGAAGGCGATGCGCTGGAAACTTACCTGAAAAAAGGGATTGAGCTTGAGCTGCTTTCTCCAGAATTGCTGAACTTTGACCTGGCTAAACTGGCAGCTGCGATTCAACCGGAACGCTCTAACCAGTTTACTTACTTGGGTCTGCAAACTTTATTTGACCGTTACTTCATCCATTCAGATGGCGTACGTTTCGAACTTCCGCAATTGTTCTTTATGCGTGTTTCTATGGGCTTGTCGCTCAATGAAGAAAACCGTGAAGACCGCGCGATTGAGTTCTATAACTTATTGTCTAGCTTCGACTACATGGCATCGACGCCTACCCTGTTTAACTCAGGTACGCTTCGTCCACAATTGTCGAGCTGCTATTTAACAACCATTGATGATGACCTGTATGACATTTATGGCGCGATGCGTGATAACGCAATGCTGTCTAAATGGGCAGGCGGTTTGGGTAATGACTGGACGCCAGTCCGTGCCTTGAACTCATACATCAAAGGCACTAACGGTAAATCTCAAGGTGTAGTTCCGTTCCTGAAAGTGGCGAATGATACTGCTGTTGCGGTTAACCAAGGTGGTAAGCGTAAAGGTGCAGTTTGTGCATACTTAGAAACCTGGCACCTGGACATCGAAGAATTCTTGGAACTGCGTAAGAACACCGGTGATGACCGTCGTCGTACCCACGACATGAACACTGCGAACTGGGTTCCTGACCTGTTCATGCAACGTGTATTCGAAGATGCAGAATGGACACTGTTCACCCCTTCTGAAACGCCTGATCTACATGATTTGACGGGTGCAGAATTCGCTGAGCGTTATGCACATTACGAAGCGATTGCCAAAGAAACAAATATGCTGCACAAGAAAATCCGTGCAAAAGATTTGTGGCGCAAAATGCTGTCCATGCTGTTTGAAACTGGTCACCCGTGGATCACATTCAAAGACGTATGTAACTTACGCTCACCACAGCAACACGTAGGTGTGGTGCACTCTTCTAACCTGTGTACAGAAATTACACTCAACACAAGCAAAGAAGAAATTGCGGTATGTAACTTAGGTTCAATTAACCTGGTACAACACGTCAAAGGCGGTGTACTTGATCGTGAAAAACTGGCACGTACAGTTAAAACTGCGGTTCGTATGCTCGATAACGTGATTGACATCAACTACTACGCTGTTCCACAAGCACGTAACTCGAACCTGAAACACCGTCCGGTTGGTATGGGTATCATGGGCTTCCAGGATGCACTATACGAAATGAACCTGGCTTATGGTTCTGATGCTGCGGTTGAGTTTGCTGATGAATCGATGGAAGTGATTTCGTACTACGCAATTTCAACATCTAGCGATTTGGCTGTTGAACGTGGTACATACGAAACATTCAAGGGTTCATTGTGGGATCAAGGTATCCTGCCAATCGACTCGCTTGATCTGGTTGCGAAAACTCGTCCTGAACGCATGTTCGAAGTCGACCGCACTCAACGTCTGGACTGGGACACTTTACGTACCAAAGTTCAAAAAGATGGTATGCGTAACTCGAACGTGATGGCGATTGCTCCGACTGCTACGATTTCAAATATCTGTGGTGTTTCTCAATCTATTGAGCCGACATTCCAGAACTTGTATGTGAAATCAAACCTGTCTGGCGAATTCACCGTGATTAACCCGTACCTGGTACGTGCGTTGAAAGAACGTGGTCTTTGGGATGCAGTAATGGTCAACGACCTGAAACATTTCGAAGGTTCTGTTCAGAAGATTTCTCGTATACCTGAAGAGCTTAAAGCCATCTTCGCGACTGCGTTTGAAGTTGAAACGCGCTGGATCGTGGATGCTGCATCACGTCGTCAAAAATGGATTGATCAGGCGCAGTCTCTTAACCTTTACATCGCTGGTGCAAACGGTAAGAAACTGGACATCACTTACAAGATGGCCTGGTTACGTGGTCTTAAGACGACTTATTACCTGCGTGCATTGGGTGCGACTTCTGCCGAGAAATCAACAATCAACACTGGCGCATTGAATGCAGTTAAACCTGCAACTGTTGCGGCGCCTGTTGTAGCAGCAGCTCCGGTGGTTGAAGCGCAAAAACCTGAAGCTCCTGCAGAGGAAGAAGGTTTTGCACAAGCGGCTCCAGTGCCAATGGCATGTTCAATTGACAACCCTGATTGTGAGGCTTGTCAATAATCTGACAGGTTTTAAATCCTCCCCGACCCTCCTTTAATAAAGGAGGGAGAAAATCCCCCTTTTCAAAGGGGGACTTAGGGGGATTACGAAATTCAGGCAATAAAAAAGCCCTCTAGCGTCCGTCAAAACTAACTAGAAGGCTTTCAATCTCGAAGTGATACCAAGATGGTCACAACGAGGCTGGCATCACAAAATGCGTGAACGGATTGTATCATCAATTCGAGAAACGAGCCAGTAAGAGTCATCTTGAATTTGTAATGGAGATTATCTCTATGGCTACGAAAAAAGTTTCTCGTGATGCAGGAACTGGTCGTTTCGTAACTGAAGGCTATGCAAAAAAGCATCCTAAAACTACAGTTACTGAAACAATCAAGCCTAGTAAATCATCTAAAAAATGATTTAAACGTGAATCCTAGTTTCGGCTAGGATTCACAAACTAAAAGTAAAAGGAAACCTCAATGCCACATATGACTCATAACTACATGTTAGGACTTGCGGCATTGCTGATTTCCTTTGGTATTACCTTTTATTTACCCATTGCTTACTTCTGGTTCAAAGTTCGCCAGCAGCGTAAGCAAAATAAGTAGTGGGGATTATTGCTCCTGTATAAAACTAGAGCATTCATCAACAAAACTTAATTTTGCTTACACAAATTAAGCGTATAGTAAGACATCTCAGCCAAGCTGAATGTCTCATAAAAGATATAAAGCAACGTAGAGAGAATTGATATGTCTATCCTAAGTTGGGACGATTTCGAAGATGATTCGCAAAAACCGGCTGCACCTGAACAGCAGCCTGCGCCCGTCGAGCCGCAAAAAGCGACTAATTCACAGATGGTATCTGATGCAGGCAACGCATCGCCGGATGTGGCAGCTGCACAACCCCTTAGAGCCACTCAAAACCGAGGATCAAATCCAACCGATTCACTGGCAAGAGCATCTGCTTCCCTAGAGCAGCTTGATGTTGCACCGGGTCTGGAAGAGCTTGAAATGGGTGCGCAACGCGTTCAGGTTGATGACAAGGCGATGATCAACTGTCGTGCAGACTTGAACCAGCTTGTTCCATTCAAATACGAATGGGCTTGGCAGAAGTATCTGGACGGATGTGCAAACCACTGGATGCCACAAGAAGTGAACATGAACCACGACATTGCGTTGTGGAAGTCTGAAAATGGCTTGACTGAAGATGAACGTACCATTGTGATGCGTTCACTTGGTTTCTTCTCGACTGCCGATTCACTGGTTGCAAACAATCTGGTACTGGCGATTTACCGTCATATTACCAACCCTGAATGCCGTCAGTACATCTTGCGTCAAGCGTTTGAAGAAGCGATTCACACACACGCTTACCAGTACTGTATCGAGTCGCTAGGTATGGATGAAGGCGAAGTCTTCAACATGTACCGTGAAGTACCGTCAGTTGCACGTAAAGCTGCGTGGGGCCTGAAATATACTCAGTCTTTAAGTGATCCTACTTTCAAAACCGGCACACCTGAAAACGACCAGATCCTGCTTCGCAACCTGATCGCGTTCTACTGTGTACTTGAAGGTATCTTCTTCTACTGCGGTTTCAGCCAGATCCTGTCGATGGGCCGTCGTAACAAGATGAATGGTGTTGCCGAGCAGTTCCAGTACATCCTGCGTGATGAGTCTATGCACCTGAACTTCGGTATCGATATGATCAACCAGATCAAGATCGAAAACCCGGGTTTATGGACAACTGAATTCCAGGAAGAAATCATCCAGATGATTCTTGAAGGTACGATGCTGGAAATCGAATACGCACGTGACACCATGCCACGCGGTGTACTTGGCATGAACGCTGGCATGATGGAAGAATACCTGAAGTTTATTGCGAACCGTCGTCTGGCGCAGTTGGGTTTGCCTGAACAGTTTGCTGGTGTGAATAACCCGTTCCAGTGGATGTCAGAGATGATGGACTTGCGTAAAGAGAAGAATTTCTTCGAGACGCGCGTAACAGATTACCAAACTGGCGGTGCGTTAAGCTGGTAAGGTTTAGCTTAAAATGACACGACATCTGTCATTTTAACTTTAAATAAAAAGCCACCCCTGCGGTGGCTTTTTTATGATCTGATTGATCTGCTTAAATTCTGAAATTTATTTCAACCGATTCCCTGCTTCATCAATAATCATTTCCTCATTTTCCATGCTAAAAGCTGCGCGCTGCGGAGCAGAAAGAATATCTAAAACAACTTCTGATGGTCGACACAATCTCACACCAAGTTCAGTCTGCTGATCTCAACAATCGATATTCTGAACGGGTGGAAAGTGCCGAGGAATTATCGAAACGGGTGAATCAGCAAAAGATCTAGTTTTATCTCAAATCCTCTGATCAACTTTTCAAAACTTAAATATTAAAAAATCCCACTCAGGAAGCGGGATTTTGTTTTTTGAAAATTTAACAGCCCTAAATCATCTGAATTAAAATTCTTTTGTCACACTCAAACCAGCGCTCCAGTTCCGCCCTTCTGCCGGCTCAAAGAAACGGTTATTGCTTTCATTGACAATCACCGAACCAGAATAATCTTTATCAAACAGGTTATCGACACGCGCAAAAGTATTCACTGCCCAATCCTGCATTTTCCAGTGATAACCCACATTGGCGCCAGCAACCGTGTAGCTTGGCGCAGCATCTGAGTTTTTATCATCGACATAGATTTTGTCGCTATAACGAATATCCACACCCGCACGCAAACCCTGTTCAGGTTTCCAACCCAAGCTTAAGAATGCCTGATTCTTGGCAATACCGGGAATATAATTACCTTCTTGAATAGGTGTCGGGCCTTCAACATTTGCAGTGTCTTTATCAAAAGTTGCATCTAAGTAGCTATAACTTGCTTGAGCTGTTAGGTCACGCCATAGGTTTTTATTCCAGGAGAGTTCAATACCTTCTCTTAAAGTTTTATCCGCATTACGGAAAGTAGAGCGACCATTATCATTACCTGCAGAAACAATGTCATTCTTTGTCTTGGTCTGAAAAACTGCAACAGTAAAATCACCTAAGATATTGGCAGACTTCAACCCAAGTTCATAGGTTTCACTTTCTGCTGCTTTTAAATTAAGGGCTTTATCAAAACTCCCACTTGCAGGATAAGCCATTTCAGTAAAAGTTGGTGTTTCAAAGCCTTGGGCATAACTGGCATAAGTCATCAGCTCAGGTAAAATTTTCCAGCTTAAACTTAACGATGGCAGTAACTTGTCAAAAGTAGTTTTACCAGAATTATCACCATTCACATCAGTAATATAATGATCTTCTGATTTAAAATGCACGTTGCTATAACGTAGTCCAGCATCTAGAGTCCAATCTGGCATAAAGTTATAAGATATCTGTAAATAAGGATCCGCATTCCATAAGGTATTGTCTTCATCACGACGTAACTCACCTTTAACTCCAAAAGTATTCCCCACATAATTTAGATAACCTTTTCGGTCTTCGGTCATGGCATCAACAGCAAGTCCAGCAATCAGTTTAGTATTTGGCAAAACATCTCTATCTGTCCAACGTAGGTCTGCACCATAAAACTGACGGTCAAAGTCAATTACACCACCTGGTTGTTTTTCTAATGACTGAAAAAACTTAGAAATCGATTGATACTGGATAACCTCACGCTGCCCCCAATAGGCCATGCCATACAGTTCATGCTGATCATTGATTGACTTATTCCAAGTAAGACCTGTTTGAAATTGCTCAATTTCTTTTCTTGTATTAAATCCCTGAATTCTACTGTCTATTTGTTTTGGATTTGCTTTCCAATCCTTTCTCTCTAGACCACCCGGATCATCTGCAGCAATTTTAACGTAGTTATTCATCCAGTTGATTTTAGATCCGTCCTCCAGATTCCAGGTCAGCTTGGCATTATTCAGAACTTTATGTGCACTGCTGTGGTCACGGTAACCATTGGTATCAAAATAAGACGAGCTGATGATATAAGCTGGTTCATCGGCATTTTCTGAACCACCTTGCAAAACCAGCTTGGTCTGCCCTTTATTTTGACTACCAGCAGAATGCCCCAGTTCAATCGAATCAGCACCTTGCCCCTCTCGCGTGGTGGTTAAAATCGTTCCCCCCGAAGAGTTGCCATAGAGCGATGAAAATCCACCACCCAATACTTCAATATGGTCCAGACTGTTCAAATCAATATTCGAGGTTTGTCCCTGTCCATCCGGCATCGTCGCAGGGATTCCATCTACATATAAACGCACACCACGCACACCAAAACTGGAACGTGCCCCAAAGCCTCGCATCGAAATTTGTAGGTCTTGGGCATAGTTTTCACGATTGTTTAACTGTAATCCCGGAACGCCTTTTAATGTTTCCGAAAGATTCACATTCATGCTGTTATCTTGTTCTTGATTCAGATAATACACTGACGCCGGTGTGGTCAATCGCTCCCGATCTGTACGGGTCGCTTGAATGACAATCGTGTCTAACCTTTGGACTTCTTGTGTATCATTTTCTGCATAAATGTTCTGACCTGCGCAAGCAATCAGGCAGGACAAGGTCGATCTCACGAATGGAAATTTCGGGCTTTGGTACATAAATGACAGGCCTTATTTGAAAGTGGTTTAATGCGGCAAATACCTTATCGAGATGGCGTACATCTCATGATTCAACTCATTTTGTTTTAAGCATCGATACCAAATAAGTATGCTAATTCGATGACATATAGTTCGCTCAATGAATAGGAATATTTTGAGCTTAAAAATTCTGTGTTCGATAAATTTAGACTTGATTAATCCTTTATCTGAATTTCGCTTAAAATCAGCCATATACAAAGCATATTATTTTAATGCGATCTGAATGAAATTGAGCTTTCAGCAACAAATCAACATCATTTCTCTGTGTCCTTAAAACTCGATGTAGGCATTCAACAATAGCGTATAAAAAAGCCTGACGAATCAGGCTTCTTCATACTTAATTAGAGATTCAACTATTTATTGTCTGGCAAGGCATAAGCCACCAGAGAGTCACCCATTTTAGTCCCAAAGGAACCATGACCACCCGCCATAATGACCACATACTGCTTTCCATTGGCTTCATAGGTCATTGGTGTAGCCTGGCCACCTGCAGGTAGACGGCCTTTCCACAACTCATCACCGTTGTTCACGTTAATGGCACGGATGTAGTTATCTTGAGTTCCACCCACAAACATCACGTTGCCCGCAGTTGAAATAGGGCCACCCAGCATCGGCACACCCATTTTGAATGGTGGCAATGGAATGCCCGGCATACTGTCACGAATGGTACCGATGCGGCGTTTCCATGCCACTTCATGAGTATTTAGATCCACACCTGCAACAAAGCCCCATGATGGCTGTTTACACGGCAGTCCAAATGGAGACAGGAACGCACTGATTTCAACGCCATAAGGCACACCATACATCGGTTGAACACCTGCTTCTGTACCTGCACCTTTAGCCGTCTTAGGACGGTTCGGATCTTGAGGAATTAGTTTTGATACAAATGGCAGGCCAATCGGGTTGGTTAATGCAATTTGACGGTCCGGATTCACTGACATACCACCCCATTCAAACACACCTAGGTTACCCGGGAAGACCAGCGTGCCATTTTCAGAAGGTGGGGTATAAATGCCATCGTAATTCAGTTTGTGGAACGCAACACGGCAGACCAACTGGTCAAACATGGTCGCACCCCACATCTGTTTATCGGTCAATTTATCTTGTGGCGCCAGATTAAAGTCAGAGAAAGGTTGAGTTTTAGAATAGAACTCGCCTTTGGTCTGAGGTCCGCGTTTCACAGATTGTGGTACCGGTTTCTCGGTAATTGGCACAATCGCTTTACCATTACGGCGGTCTAGCACAAAAGCATTACCCGTTTTGGTCAAGACATAAATGGCTGGAACCATATTGCCGTTTTTGTCTTTAATCTCGGTCAATGTTGGCTGTGAAGGTACGTCCATATCCCACAAATCGTGATGGGTAGTCTGGAAGTTCCATACCAGTTTGCCGGTCGTCGCATTCAAGGCCAGCATCGAGTTGGCATAACGCTCGTCCAGTTCAGTCCGGTGACCACCGTAAATATCCGGTGTACCGACACCCGTTGGTACGTAGACGATATCCAGCTCTGCATCATAGGCCAAAGGTGCCCAAGCATTTGGAGAGTTGTGTACAAATTTTTGACCCGGTGCAGGAATCAAATTCGGATCTTCAGCGCCTGTGTCAAATACCCAAAGCAGTTCACCCGTATTGACATCATAACCACGGATCACACCTGACGGTTCTTCAGTTGAATAGTTGTCTGTGGTTGAACCCGCAATAATGATCGTCGTGCCGGTTACTACAGGCGGTGAGGTTGGAATATAACCGCCTGGATATGGGAATGGCATATCTTTTTGCAGATCGACTTCGCCATTTTTACCAAAATCAGAACAGACTTTACCGGTGGTCGCATTGACCGCCACTAAACGCCCATCATTGACCGGTAAAATGACTTTTTGTGGACATTCAGCCGATGTGGTTTTCTTCGCAGCGAGACTGCTTTCAAAACCAGCCGTATTGTTGACATCATAATAAGATACACCACGGCAGGTTAAATGCTGATAGGTATGATCGGCTTTCAGTTTTGGATCATAAGTCCATTTCGCCTTACCAGTTGCCGGATCAAGCGCAGTCAATTTCTGGTGAGTGGTACAGATGTACATGTTGTCACCCACCTTGATTGGGGTAACCTGATTGGTGGTTTCACCCGAGTCATTTTCAGTCTTGAATTCGCCCGTGTGATATTCCCAAGCCACCTGCAAATCTTTGACATTTTCAGTATTAATCTGCTTTAACGGTGAATACCGTAAACCGGACTGGGTACGGCCATAAGCAGGCCAGTCTTCATCTGCCACACCGGGAATTGGCTGGTGAGTTGCAGGCTGCTGGGATTTTAATTCACCGCGAATTTCTTGCGGGTCATTAAATACAGCATAAATCATGACAGCGATGGTAATGGCTAATGAAGCACCCAAGGCAATTTTCGCGGTTTTAGCATGATCAAAGCCACGTGTGGTAGCCGGAATCAGCAGGGCCAGACCAAACAGCCCTAAAATATCTAAACGCGGCGCAAGTGCAAAGAAATCTGAACCGACTTCCCACAGCCCCCACACCACTGTCGCCAAAACGAATATGGCATAAACAAGGAGTGCAGCACTTTTTCGTTTATACAAGAGAACTGCGGTCGCAATAAAGAGAATACCTGCAATGATGTAGTACCAAGACCCACCCAGCACTGCAAGATAAATCCCTCCAATCAGCAGTCCTATACCGAAAACAGCGGCAATGACCGCTAAAATCGTTTTCAGTACTGAACCTGATGATGAAGTATTCATATTGAACACCTATAAAAGTTTTTTTGAAAGTCCATGCACATGACAGGCATGAGCACCCTTATTGTTAAATTCTGAGTTATAAATACATCAATGTCTTAAGCAGGCATTGCCCATTACTGCAACAAAGCACCTAGAGATTCAATAGTGTATTTGCAACTAAAAACTATATTTTAAAATGACGTATTAAACTTGATTCCGCCCACCCAGACATTTTCACCATCTTTATATGCACCGACGTGACGCACATATTGCACATTCGGGCGAATGGTGAGCCAATTAGTGGCATGTAAGCCATAATAAATTTCTGCATCGATTTCTTGATGACGGTCAGCACTGACATCGTCATTCATGTTGATGCGTGCAATACCAAATGCGATTTCATCTTGAGGGCGTGAATCCATTGCACCCTTATAAACCAGCCCGATATTTTGCATATCACTGACATTATTGGTTTTGGAGTCATGCACTGTCGCATTCACAAAGCCGGTCAAACCACGCGAAGTATCTCCGTGATGTGCAGTCAATTGTTGCTTGGCAACAATCCAGCCCCCATGGTGATGATCGGTTTGATCTGGATTGGAAATGACTTCAGCCTCTGCTGTACTGTAGTAATAACCGGCACGGTATTCACCCGGTAGTTTCTGTTCACCCAGTTTAGGCGCCCAAACCACTTCTGCAGGAAGCATTGCCCCTTTGGAACCATCCGTACTCAGGTTAAATCCTTTACCACGTTCCAGATTCTCAGGGTTGTATTCATAAGCACCGACTTGGGCATAAAATTCAGGGTTAAGGTTATATTTGACCCGTGCAGCCCATTGGCTTACCGGCCAGTTGTACCACTGATCGCCAACCCAGTTCCCGACTTGTGAACCGCATAGGGCCAGATTCTGGAAATCACAGTCAAAACTATTGAAGTCTTCACCCTCACCAAAGCGTCCGACTTTCACATCCAGTTTTTGTTCCAGGAATTTTTTCTTGATCCATAAATCAGTCAGGCGCCAGGTTTGACCACGGCCCCAGACTTCTTGCACTGAACTCAGATGGCCACTTAAAGCAGCAGCGCTTTGAGACAGTGACTGACCGTTACGCTGGGTCACTGTTATTTGTGCTTCGGTGTCTTGCCAGCCTGCAATTTTTGCCAGATCCAGATGTGCCCCAAAAACAAACTGGTCCGCATATTCAGTTTTATGGTTTGAAGATCTTTGCGCATCGATCAAGGTTGCCATTTCACCGGTATAACCAAAACTGAAATCATAGCCCTGATTTTGGAGTGCTGTACGTTGCCCGTTCCAGTCACCGAGCATCCACGGGCTTTCCGAACTGAAAGCAGCTTCAGCATGCACAGTGGTCGTGGTTAAGATGAAAGAGGCACAGCAAAGGTAAACGGCCTTCGATAATGGGGAGAGATACATTGAATGTGATACCTTCATCACAATATGAAGCTTTTTATTATACGCCTGTTGATTTTAAAAAATCGTTACTAATAGATAAAAAGTATGAATAAAATGTTATATTTATTAGTATTATTATATGCTTTTTGTAAATTTAAAATTTATAAGTATCTGTTTATCATCATATTAAATTTAACAACATCAAACCATAGTTCCAAAGAAAAATTTGATATTCATCAGATAGATTTAGCTTTAATTTCTTATAAAAGATTCAGAGATAAATCAGCTCCATTACTATTTAATTTTCTTCATTTCAAATCATGCAACGCTACATTTTTTGTTGATTGAATACTGAATCACTATTGCGATAAGGCTTTTAAAAACATGAAAAAATTATTGTCATTTCACCATAAACTTTTAAAAATTAGATTATGCTAAAGTTATTCTGATAAGAAATTGCGTCGCTTTAAAACAATAATCTAGCTTAATAGACGAGAACAAGCATGAAAGGTTCAATCCTTGATTTTTCTATTCAACACAATACCGGTTTTATCTCGGGGGATGATAATCAGCGCTATAGCTTTAATGGCGCAGACTGGCGTAGTGAGCGTCCACCTTCACGCGGTGATCGGGTCGATTTTATCGTCAATACCGCGGGTGAAGCATCTGAGGTTTATTTAACCTCAGGCAGTTCTATTTATCTGGGAGAAAAAATTTCCAGTCAGCTTGGCAAATATTCAAATCTGGATCAAGCCGAGGAAAATTACAGCAGCATTGACTGGTTTGTAAAATGTCTGACCAACTATGCAAACTTTTCCGGCCGTGCACGCCGTAAAGAATTTTGGTTCTTTATGCTGTTTTGTGTAATTTTAGGCATTGTTGCTGAGGTAATTGATACAGTTTTAGGCACTAAACCGCTGGTGAATAGCCTGCTTAATCTGGCACTTCTAGTCCCAAGTCTGGCCGTTGGCGCGCGTCGCTTGCATGATGTAGGACGTTCTGGTTGGTGGCAATTACTGACGCTTACCGTGATTGGCATACTGGTACTGATCTGGTGGTGGGCAACTGAAACCAAGCAACAAAACAATGAGTATGGTGCTCCTGCCAAATAACCGAACCTTACAAATCCCGTCTTGATGCGGGATTTGTTTATCGATTATTTAATGACTAAATATCAGCAAAATCAGACTTTCTCCATGCTGCAAGATCAATTAGTGAAATTTCCAGATGCTGTATGGGTGCAAATCTATAAAGATAAAATGCAGCTGATGAATATAGATGGCACGATTACGCATACTCTGCTACCCGATGTGCCTTATGCCCATCCGCGGAGTATTATTGCCGACTTTGATGCAGCCGCGGTGACGCTGAAACGGCTGTTACCATCGTCAATGATGAAGAAACTATTTAGCTCTATAGCACTGCTGCAAATTATGGATCTGCCTGAAGACGGTTTAACCGAAGTTGAAAAGCGCGCGTTACTCGAACTCGGTTATGAAAGTAGCGTGCAAAATGTCATCCTGTTTGACCATGCAGGAAATGCACTGACCAAAGCCAGAGTTCCACCCCAACATCGAATGACGATCATCAATATTTTACTAGTGATTATCATTATGGTGGTGTTGGCATCGACCTGGTTTTTGACGCTTTAAATGTTCTTGTAAGAGCAAAAATCCCGCACGCTGCGGGATTTTTATTGAGATAACAATCTAATAAGAGAGTTGATCTGTATAGATGTAGCAGCTTATAGACAAAATATCTCTAAAAATCAGCTCAAATAAAATAAGCAAAAATTAGGGTTTATTTAAAATAATCTAGCAACTGATTAAAGCGGTCTATTTGATATTTAGGCTGTGCCAGTGCTAACTCTTCCTGACTACCATAACCATAATTTACCGCAATAGTATCAATACCATTTTGACGGGCACCAAAAATGTCATGCTCACGGTCACCCACCATCAGGCATTGATCGGCCTGTAATTTTTGCTGCTCTAAAATATACTGAATCAGCTCAGCTTTATTGGTTCGCTCGCCATTCAGCTCACTACCATAAATGTCGGTAAAATACTGGGCCAGATCAAAATGTTCCAGAATCTGTTTGGCATACACTGTCGGTTTTGCTGTAGCGACAAACAAGCGATAACCACGGCGTTTCAGTTCTGCCAGCGTTTCTGCTACACCCTCAAAAACATGATTTTCATAGAGACCCTTGACTGCAAAGCGCTCCCGATAACCCATCAAGGCCTGTTCAGCCAGAACATGATCGGCCTCAACATTTAAAATTTTGGCAAGCGAGGCTTTTAAGGGCGGACCAATAATCCAGTCGATATTGATCTCGTCACTAATCGGATGACCGATCTTTTCCAGACCATAGCGTGCAGACGTCGTAATCCCCACTTTCGGATCGGTTAATGTCCCATCCAGATCAATTAAAATATTCTTAATCACCGCCCATCCCCTCTCATTAGTACCGATATAAATTAATATCGAGAGTTCATTCAAATTTGCCTATACTAATGCAATTTTAGTGAATGAAGGACATCATTTTGCGCCCTACCGTACTTTGCTTTTCCGGTTTAGACCCTTCAGGTGGAGCCGGCCTTCAAGCAGATATTGAAGCCATTGGTCAAAGTGGTGCACATGCGGCAATTGCCTGCACAGCCCTCACTATTCAAAATTCACAGCAGGTTTTTGGTTTCGAAGCCACTTCCAGAGAATTGCTGTTGGCACAGGCCAATGCGGTGGTCAATGACCTGCCCATTCGTTGCGTAAAATCTGGCATGTTAGGCACCACAGACAATATCGCAGCACTGGCCGAGTTTCTGGCTGCACATCCAGATTATCTGTATGTGCTGGATCCGGTTTTGGTCGCGAATAGTGGCGGTTCGCTGGGTAATCAAGAAACGCTGGTCAAAGCATTTACCCAGTTGATTCCATTAGCCACTATCTTAACGCCGAACACGGTTGAACTACGCGCCCTGACGGGTGAGCAAGACCTCAAACTGGCCACTCAAAAATTATTTGAAATGGGTGCACAGGCAGTTTTGGTCAAAGGTGGCCATGAAGATACGCCAGATTACATTCAGAACAGCCTATATATCGCAGGTGAGCTGGTCAACGAAACTCGCTGTCCACGTCTGCCAGGTGAATATCATGGTTCAGGCTGTTCACTGGCCAGTTTCATTGCCGGACGTCTGGCCATGGGTGATCAGTTGAAAACTGCGGTACAGCATGCTGAAACCTGGTTATTTGGGGTATTAAAAAATGCTGAAATTCCTGTTCCAAATGGCCAGAGAATTCCAAAGCGTTTTTAAGATCACACTTCTTAAAATCAAAACTAAAAAAGCCTGAGTCATTCAGGCTTTTTTATCACTGCTATTTTTTAAACAATACTATTTGGCCTGATAAATGATTTTGCTTACATAGGTCGGTAAATTCCAAGCACCACCGGCGAAGCCTTTGCATTGTACGGTCAGACCACTGAAGCTTTTGACAAATTTCTTGCCATTCCAGGCCCATTCGTTCTGACTCAGACAATCGCCCAAACCACGCACTTTATGCCCGGAAAATATCTGGCCTTGGTTAAATGTTTCTCCCGAGGTCGTCACCAACTGTTTAAATTGCTTGTTTCGATCCATCAGCCAGAAGCCACTACCCATATTATAAGCCCCACGCCAGCATGGAATCTGAATCAGTTGATTCTGGGCATTAATGGGATAAATGGTCATAACATCATCATCCAGAAAACGCTGGCTAAACAGCAAATCACATTGATCTTCCTTGGTGGTGGCTTGCAGTTTTCGAATCATCTGCTGACTGGCTGCCGTATTCAGTTTTGCTTGAGTGACTTTGCCTGACTGATATTTTGGTATCTGAATTTTCGGTATCGCTGCAGCTTTGAGCACCGCCTGATTGGATTTTTTCCCCGGCCTGATCAAGGCTGAGGGCGTAGAAAGTCGACGCTGAAATTCATCCATCTTCAGCAAAACGGCACTGGCACCGGAAGTCGACAGGTTCCAGCGTGATTGCGTATTCTTAAATACAACCGGAGCTGTTCCCTGTACAGCTTTTAGCAAGGCTCGCGTTTGATCAGTACTGAGTTGCCCTATTCCCTCCCGATTCAGACCAATCACACCATAAGGTGTGCTGGCAATTTGTAGCTGAAGCTGTCGTGTAGGTGTGGCATCAGCTAAGGGTAAAATCTGGACTTGGGCTTTGATACTACTGTTTGCACCCGCAGCACGCTCTAGTAGCACCGAAACCGGCTGATCAATATCTTGATCCGATTGATAACCGGCAGCGCGGCAGGTGCCGGTATTATCACAGGCAATTTCCCAGTCTTTATGTGAAAAATGTAGGTCCTGCATGGCCGCTAGACTTAATGAGCTAATACTGGCTAGACTAAATATGATACTCATAATTTTGATGCTGTAGATCCATTTTTGTTTCATCATCTAGTCCTTATTTAAAATGCTTGCCGAGGTGGCTGGCTGCATCTGCTCAATCTGCTTCTGTTTATCTTTTTTCTTGCGCTCATTGCTCAAAGTCGCCATTAAATCCTGCGCCAAAGCCTTAAGTAGAATCATATCTTCGGCCTGCATCTGTCTCGGCTGCTTGTCCAGCAGACACAGACTCCCAAGCGCAATTCCATTTTTATCTTTTAAGGGCACACCGGCATAGAAACGGATATGATGCTGTCTTAACTCTGACAAATGTGGAAAGCGCGGGTCACGTTGCAAATCTTCTATCACCAAAGGCTCGTTTTGATAGAGCAGATGGGTACAGACTGAATCCTTGCACATTTGTCGGGTTGCTACAGGTTCTTGGGTAAAAGGACTGACTGGAATATACATTTCGTGCTGATTCAGCCAGGAAATTTGTGCGTAATCAACGTCAAAGGCTTGACGGGCTTCTTCAATATATTGTTTATAAAGGATCTGATGACGGTGATCTAATAATCCCAACTCATTTAAAGCCTGCTGCCGTTCTTTTTCATTCTTGATCTCCAGATTCTCAAACCAGCTTTCCCCTTCATTCAAGGTATAAGTTTCGATAGTCAGAATCAGATCATCGACATTATTGACCAGTGCCTCCAGCTCAAAACATTGTTGCAGTTCATCCAGAAGCTCCAGCTGCATCACGCTCCAAGTCGCAAAAATGATTTTCAGCTCAGGATATTGCTGCGCCAATCGATATTTCAGCAACCGAATCTGTGCTGCAGGCGCATGATGAAAAATCGACACACATAAAATCTTGATTGAAACTGGCAGTACAATGCCCTTTCCTGATTCACTGGATTGAATCAGCACATCCGGATCATTTCGGGCAGCAATATTTTTGAGATTCAACGCGTGTGCCAACATGGCAGAAATCTGGGTGTCAATTTCCCAACGCGCACCAACGCAATAGACTTCGGGCTGCTCGTTACTTAATTTACTCGGATAAGCTTTTTGGAATGCATGATTAAAGAACTGCAAGCCCTGATAAAGACGCAACCGGTGCTCGGCAGTAACATCGGTATCATGTCCTTGAGAATAAATCCGAATGGCTGGAATGGCCACTTCACCATAGAACATTTGTACCCGACGGGCCACCTCCTCCGCACTGGGCTTTTTTGGCAATTGCGCACAGATATAATCATTGGCTACTTGCATTGCATCATTGACTTCGTCGGCTACCAGTCGCTGATAAAAGCGTTCGAAGGGTGACAATACTGGCGTACTGCCAAGCAAAGTTTTGACAAAACCCAGTGCCGGCACGTAGTTGGACAAAACCAGCAGGCAGGCAGTCAAAGGCGTCGACAAGATCAACCCCACCGGTCCCCAGAGGGTGGTCCAGAACGTGGCAGCCAAAATAATCGCTAAGGTAGACAGACCGGTACTTTCCCCATAAAGCCAAGGTTCAATCACGTTATTGCTGATCAGTTCCAGCACCAGAATCAAGGCGACAGTCCAGAGCACCATGTCCCAGCCCGGATCAACGGCGAAGGCCAGCGTAATCGGGAAAATAGCTGAAACGATCGGGCCAACATAGGGCACAAAACGCATAACCACCGCGACCAGCCCCCACATGATCGCTGCCGGCACCCCAATCACCAGCAGCCCAATCGCCATGGGAATGCCATAAGTGACATTGACCAGCAGCTGCATGCGCAAATAGGTTCCGATACTTTTGCCGGCATCATCCAGCGCATCGGTGCCGATATTCAGATTACCGCCCAAGAGTTTCAGAAAACGGTCATGCAAGTCTTTGCCATTGAATAAAATTAATACCATAAACAGGAACACAATCCCGATAATCGCCAGTGGATTCAGAATTTTATTCAACCAGTCTAGGGCAGCCTCTTCACTCGTTGGTTCCAAACCGACCACTTTGACATTCTGCACATTCGGGTCTTCTGTTTCATGTTCGGGTGTATCTATCGAATTTTCTACCGTGTCAAAGGTCTGGATCGCGCCATCCCACATACTCGGTCCCTGACGATAGTTTTCAAGCATTTTTAGTTTCTGCTGGATGGTGTCCTGATATTGCGGCAGTTCCTGACTCAACTTGCCGAGTTGTACTCCCAGATAAGTTGCAGTGCCGCCCAGAAATGACAAGGTCAGGCACATGACCAGGCCAATCGCCGCCCATTGGGGACAGCCCCAGCGCTTTAAGCGAGAAACCAGAGGAGAAAGTAAAAATGCCAGCAGAATGGCCAGAGCCAGCGGAATAAAAATATCACGACCAAAATACAATGCCGTCATGACTACAGCAGCAATTACAAAGCCTGCCATCATTCTGAGTGCATGTTGGGTGCGCTGCCGCTCGGACTGATCCGGCATCAATACTTCAGTCTGTTGTTGCAGGTTGGCCTGTCGTGGTTTTACTTGACTGTTCTTGTTGTTATCCACCTGAAAAGTCCTAAAATATTATTCCTTCAACATAATTTAGGACTTTCTATATTTTTGTTACAAAGGTATTCCTGTAATCATTTGCAAAGATATTTCACTTAAATCTTTTCAGGTAAATAGATTAACTCACGCTTTTGATCCGGCGCATTTTCCGGGTTTCGAGTTGCACAGGGACTGAAGTATGTTGATGCAGCAATTGCCATTTGCCCTGCTGCTTGCTCAGGCACATGCTGACCCGACACCAGCCCAGCTGGAAAATCGGTTCAATCACCGCATAACTCACCCGTACATAACCATCGACTACAGCCAGATCAGAAGTGACATGAATATTAAGGTCTTGGCGTTCGATGCGTATGCCTTCCGGTATAAATGCCCGATATTGCTGCCAGAGTGCCTGATAGGCTTCTACACCTTTAACCTCCATACTGACATCAACCAGACGGATCTCCGGTCGGCACAATTCAATAATATCCTGAATTTCGAGTCTGGCTATGGCATTATCCCACTCTCGAAGAAATGCCATGACTTCCCGAACCAATTGTTCATCCCCAAAAATCTGCATCAAATTTTCCTCAACCGGACAAGTCAGACCTGAAATCTTGGATTCAATCAACTCACCGGATTTCTGATCTTTTTGTTCTTATTATTTTGCCTATGCTAAAGCGCTGTTTTCGCTTTGCTCTCTCCATTGTCTGATTCGGTACAGCTCGCCTGAAGATTATTTTTAAATTATTTTTATTTCAATCAGGATGAATATGCCGTTTCTAGATTGGATGATTCAAAAATCAGCAGCGATTAAAAGTTACTTTAGAACTTTTATCGTATGTCTGTAAATGACATAAAGCGTCATTTAAAAGAAAAATATATTTAAATCTGAATAAGATAGCTGACCATTGCAAACCAAGTCGATCTGTTTATAAATTTCGTACGGCGTTGATAAAATTTCAAGCTATTTGATCCATGTCATATCAACAGATAAAAGCCATCCTTCAGACAATAGCTTTACTATAAGTCTGCTTTGGCATTTCAATGATTTCGACACAAAGTTATATTTTCAATTCAGGCTGTGGCGCAATATATTGCTGCATGAGGTCGAGCACCAATTTGAAAATTGCCTGACGAACTTCGACACTGCGACCGCTCAACAGTGAAGCTTTGGCATACACATAGGCCTGATCTGTAACAATATTCAGTCCAATCATATAGTCCTGCTGCATAATCGCGCGACTTTTTAAATCATTGAGATCCGTGACATAGCTGGCGCTAAAAAGTGCCTCATGGATCGCGACCAATAAGGATTTGATCTCAATATGTTGCAGATTGTCAGAATATTCCAGATGCAGGTGCGGCATTAAAGTGGTCTCAAATCGAAATGCGAGGATCAGGGCGGCAGGAAAATGATCAGCCCAGAATTTCAGCAATAATGAGAATAATACGATACATCAACCGTATTATTCTCTCGTCAGAATTTTAGTCTAGGGCTAAATTTAAGCTTTCTTTACATATTCTGATTTCAGTTTCATCGGGCCGATTCCCTCGATTTTACAATCGATATCATGCCCATCTGCAGCATCAGGCAACAAACGGATACTTTTGACTTTGGTGCCCACTTTCACCACTGAAGATGAACCTTTGATTTTCAGGTCTTTAATCACTGTTACCCTATCACCGTCCGCCAGTACATTGCCATTGGCATCCTTAATGATCACTTGCTCTTCAGTGATTTCACCTTCTTTCCACTCGTGTGCGCATTCTGGACAGATCAGTAGATCGCCATCTGCATAGGTATATTCAGATTGACATTTTGGACAGTTTGGCAGACCCATAAGAACCTCGAAAAAAAGAGAAAAATAAAATAAATGAAACAAATAAGCGCACAGTATAGCATCTTTGTCAGGCGCGCTCATGGAGAGGACATGAGGATGAAGCCAACATAGGAGATCGAAGGAATTAATTGTCTGAAATCTGCGGATTAACCAGCAAAGACAGAAGTTGCAGTGATTCCTGCCAGCTCAAATGACATACCGCTGGCGGCACCACATCCGGATAACCTACCTGAATAATGTGTAAACCTGTACCGATTGAGACTTTTTCAAAGATGATCGTGACCTCTATTTCACCCTGCAAGTCGGGGGTAGAAAACTGATCGGTATAGCGCAGTAGCTGATTGGGAATGACCTCATGATAAATGCCATGAAAATGATGCTGGGTTCCGGTAGAAAAATTGGTAAAGGTGGTTTTATAGCTGCCACCAGGTTTGACTTCCGCATGTTCTACTTTGGCAATAAAGCCATGTGGTGCCAGCCATTTGGCCAATGCATCCGGATGCACAAAGGCACGATACACCCGCTCCGGTGGTGCACTGAACACACGATGCATTTTTAAGGTGTAACTCATTTTTTCTTGTCCTTTGTTCTTATTATTTTTTTATTGCGGGATATTCCCTGCATTTATTGTGACTAAATCATCAGCCTGAGTTAAGTACTCATCTGAGTTATTTTATCCAGTTTTGAGCTGGCTATATATAATGAGTATGTATCTATACTCAAGCTCAAATCTTCATATAACGATTAAATAGAGCAATAAAAACCCCGGCAGCACCGGGTCTCTTACTTTAAATGCTTTAAATACAAGCATGCTCAGCTACTACGCAGGCTGCCCTCTTCGTCATCCAACTCATCATCATAGACATAGGCCATGCAACCCCAACCATCATATTCACCCTGAAATTGTGCCGCGATTTTGCTGAACCATTGTTCCAGATCCACGATATCTTCGTAAGCAGGTTCCATATACACATAAATCGTGATGATCCATTCCAGGGTATCGCTTTCTTCGTCCTGAAACAGGCTGATTTTTTGCTCTTCTTTTAATAGATGCAAGGCACAACGATCCGCCTGCGCTTCATCCGCAAAGGCAATCGAAAATTCAATTTCATGTGCCTCTTGCAAGTCGTCGCCATCCTGATGCATTTGCCACAGTACATTGCCATTTTCATCGTCCGGGAATTGATTGTAATCACGTGACATAGAAGTATCCTTATTATGATGCTGTTTTATTCTGCATTTAAGATTAGCTGATTTTCGTACAATTATCGAGATACAGACAAAAAATATTATCTTTTAACCATAAATAAACATATGATTTTTATAAATATAAAAATAAGTAAGAGGATCAATATAGTCAAGATTCCTCAAGGCCAAAAATCCTGAAAAATATCAGGATTTAAACCAACTTATGGCATTCAGAATACTCTGGTAAAAATCTTCTAGACCTATGAATGTCATGATCTACGCGATGTGTGGATGCAGATGATCCTGTTCCAATTGCAAAACCAGCGCAGCAAACTTGAGTTCTTCTAAACGCAGATCAAGATAGGATTCTTGAATCATCGCCTGACTCAGTGTCTGCCCGGTATAATTCAGCAAGACATAATCATCCTTTAAGGCCTGCAATATCTCGCCCAAATTTTCTGTGCTTAATTGAGAGAGATATAAATCTGCCTTACAGTTGAAAGCCAGACTCAGGATTTCAATAGTACTTCGACGGCGATTGTCGTCGACATAATTACAGCTCGCCACCTGCTGTTTTTCTATGGCCTGTTGAATTCTGTCACGGACATTGCGTAAATGCCGAACCGCATCCGTTTCGCTATAACCCTCAATCAGCTGCTCTAAAACCTGTGTTGCGGGAAGCTGCAAGCCGAAGCGCTGGGCCTGTATTTTATGCTGTAAAGCACTCAATACCTCTTGCAAGCGATGCTGTTGTTTAGCCTGTTCATAATAACCGTGCAAACTTTGTCGGGCCTCCTGCTCAACCTCGGCCACGGCCTGCGCCTGAAACTGGGCAAGATAATCTTTTACTCTTGCGATATAGGCTTTGAGATCATCGATCATGATCGAAGCATCCAGCTTGGTCGCTTCAACAAAGTTTTCAGCCTGCAAAGTCCGGTTAATAATATATTGCTCGATATCCCAGATATCCTGATATTTTTTATATTTATTCAGGGCAATGTTTAAACTGCCATTTTGTACCCGCAATTGGGTGATTTCATAATTCAATTCATCGACTTGAGTTTCATAATCTGCCAATTTGCTGCGGGAATGATCCAGGTTTTCCTGTAAAAACTGGATATTGCTGCGTAATGAAGCCTGTACCTTTAAGCTCCATAGCAATGCACATATTAAAATACTCGCGAGAACGAAGAGAGCCATACTGAGCATCGTTCTTTCCTTTAACCCCGGGCAGCGCCCTAAACCATCAAATTAAAAATTTATTATAAAGTCATGATTAATTTTGCATCACTTCGGCCAGATAATCAAAGCCGTTGATCAATACTAAGTCATTCATTCATTTTATTTTTCTACAAAATTTTTATGTGCAAGTCATGTATGACTGACTACTTTCCAGCTCAAGACAAATCCATTCTGAAACAACTTACGATATTTTTTATATCAAAGGATATAATTTGAAAGTTTAAAAATAATGAAAGGAAGGTTAAAAAATCATAAAAATAAAGGCATCAGGCCTATAGCGGGAGATAAAAGAATAAAAAATCTCTAGGCTTATCGTCAAGAGATAAACCGAACATTAAAAATTTATGTGCGGTAGTGACAACCGATCAGGCAATGGATCAGTAGAAAATTTCATTTGAACATGCTTGTAAAGCTACTCATCTCCAAGCTACTATCGAAATAAATTCTCACACTTTTTATTCGGGTTGCCCAGTTTAAGGGCTTGAACCTCATTATATTTATGAGCTTAAAAAGCATGTGTCCAGCTGGCTCTGATTATTAAGCACAATCAAATTAGAAGGGTATGTCTGCCTTTATTTCGACCTGGACACCACTCAAAGGCTGGGTAAAGGCCAGATAACTGGCATGCAAGGCCATACGCTTTAAAGGACTGCGTTGGGGTTCAGGATGATAAATTTTGTCGCCAGTAATCGGATGACCGATATGCAGCATATGCACGCGTAGCTGATGGGAACGGCCGGTAATGGGGGTCAGCAACACTCGGCTAATGTCTTGCTGGGGTAGGTATTCTAAGGCCTGATACAAGGTCTTGGCGGCCTTGCCCAGTTCATAATGCACCATCTGACGCGGACGGTTTTCCCAGTCGGTAATCAAAGGCACTTCGACACTGCCCTCACCTTCGAGTTTGCCTTGTACCAGCGCGACATAATTTTTAAGTACCGTGCGTGCCTGAAACATTTTACTCACCGCCACTTCTGCATTGCGGTGTTTGGCAAACATCAAAATACCTGAAGTGGCCATATCCAGACGATGGGTAATTTTGGCCTGCGGATATTTATCCAACACACGTAAATAGGCACTGTCATGATGCTCAGGTAAACGCCCCGGAACCGACAATAATCCGGCCGGCTTTTCAATCACCACCAGATCATCATCTTCATAAACAATATACAGCGGTTCTTGCGGCGGACAATAGACAAAGTGATGGTTAATGGGCATTTGAGGTACAGTATCTGGAACAATGCGCGCAAAATAGCAAGCGGCTTCTGGGCTGTCAATTACACTACCTGACCAGCTCAGTCTAATCTGCCAGATAATAATCGACGGTTGAGACCACGCGTACTTTCTTCAAATACGGGGTATTGCTGTCGCGATCCTCAATACTAAACAGTCCCTGATTGGCGGACTTTATTTTGCCCAGACTACTCTTTGAATCGGCAGCAAATTTTTCGGCTACACTACGCGCATTTTCGGTGGCCTGTTCAATCATCGCCGGCTTGATGTCATTCAGCTTGGTAAATAAATATTCTGTTCTTTGCCCGGAATCATCCCCTGCAAAGGCAATGCCTTTTCTACCCAAAGCCACCAGACGACTTTGTGCCGCACGCACTGCATCTATTTTATGGGTATAGACTGTAATGGTCTGGCTGGCGGTGTAACGCAGAGCAACATTGGCATCCCCACCATATTGCTGCGCGTATTTATCGGTGATACTCGGTGAAGCACTGGTAATTTCTTCCGTGCTAAATCCTTCATTTTTTAAGAAGGTCTGAATTTCCTGGGTATTGGTTTGCATGGTATCGTACAATTCAGCCAGATCCTGACTGCCGGCATTAAAGCGGATTGGCCATACCGCCACATCGGCTTTGACTTCACGTTCCGACAAGCCTTTGACCGAAACTATACGTTCATATTGTTTAATTTTCAGCGCGCTATTACCCAGAATCCATCCGGCAATAATCATCCCTAAGCAAATCAAGGCACCTAAAATCAGGGCCGGTTTGAATTGATTCATCCTTCAACTCCTTTGAAATCTTTTTTCGTTCTTATTGATCCTGTCACGCTATCAAGTAGCGATAAAATGATACTAATCCAATCTTATTTTTATCACTCGAAGATTTAATCAACCTAGCACTTAGCCTTGATTCATCAGATAGATTGCAATTAACGGTGTCAGGTTAAACAGCAGAATGCCAATTTTATACACAGCCATTCCTGAATAATGAATCACATCGAAACTGGTATCTGACAGCCCAAACCATTTTCCATGCACCTGCTTCATCCAGTTTCGGGCAAAGACAAAGACTACGAACCAGATCATGAGAATGACATAATTAATGAGTGTGCAAAACAATAAAAAACGACACCAGATATCGAGATTCATGAGGATTCCCCTAGGGGGCAGCTGATGTTTTTAAAATAACAGATCATGTTGAGAAATGAAGGACTGATTTGTATCTTGTTTGGATAAATATTTTTCTTAAATTTATGATTTATATTTATTTTAATTT
This sequence comes from Acinetobacter lwoffii, assembly GCF_024129685.1. Classification (GTDB taxonomy): domain Bacteria; phylum Pseudomonadota; class Gammaproteobacteria; order Pseudomonadales; family Moraxellaceae; genus Acinetobacter; species Acinetobacter lwoffii_X. Next base: position 115,565 of record NZ_JAMXXL010000003.1, read on the forward strand.
TTTATTCTGCATGTATCGCTAGAGAATTTTTTAGGGTGTTGGGAAAACTCGCAATGGTTTACTTCAACTATCATTCTTTGTAAGACCTGATCTTATAGCCTATAAACTTTTGGTCTATAGCGTCCTAAGCCGAATCGAGACCTTTTGGGTTCGTACTGCACTCGCGTTTTGCGCCGCTCACAGCATGCTACTCTTTCCGATCCCATCACACCCTTGAAAGCTATATTAGGCAAAGATGGACGGGATTAATTTCCTATGTTTTTTTAATTTACATTAAATCTGAAAATTTATTTCATGATTAACCTAAATATAGAGAAATAAATTCCATTTTTATTTTTTTACGCTTTTTTATTCGCCAAAATGAGACTTTATTGCAATTTATATTCAGGGCGGGATTGCCGTTTTATTGAAAGAATGTTCCCTGAATCCATTGCGCACTAAACCACCAGGCACTGATCGCGGACATCCCGCACAGAAGATTGGCCAAGACCTTGTTGAGCCTGGTCAGTTCAGAACTATAAATTTTCAGATTAAGTAGATAGGCGATCACAGCGTAAAACGAGCCAATCGCGCCCCCAAAAAGAATCAAGATCAGCGGCCATGCAGAATAGAAATGGGCTTTTTTATCTAATTTTCCTGACTCTGGTGCGTGCTGTTGAATATCCATAAATGATAGCCCTCTTTTTAATATATGCACTTGCACTATTTCTAGGCAGATATTTACTCTTTAGAAAATATTTGCCTTCTAGGACTTTCACTGAAGCAAGAAGCAGACCAGTTTTAACGTACAAAAAGCTGTCGGGTATGATGATTGATATAGGCATTTAGCCCATCGCCGTATTGAGCAAGCTGTTTCATGTTTTCGACATGCTGATATCCGGCACTGCTATAGCTGTATGTATAGACTTTCGAGGTTTTCTTGAATTGAACGCGAATAAACTCGTTACCAATCTCGTAATTGGCAACACCTGAGTCGTGATTAAGATCAAGATAATGTTGCAATTGAGCTGCCCTAAACACTGTGAATCTAGGCTTTTATATGGGGTTTTATTGGTTAATTTTCAAACAACAATATTTTAAAAAAATAAAATTTATAAAAAAATATCCCATTATTTAATGGGATATTTTTTAAATTGAAGTGAACTATTTAACAATTAGGATCCACTACAAAACTTGTCTGGCTGAACTTTTGCCATGCACCAGTAGCAGCACCATCCACAACGAGAATAGAGATAATTCCCCAATCCAAGAAAATGCCTAATAGAGTTGTTGGATCGAATGTTTTCTGTGGAATAATAGTGTTAGTTTGACAGCCTTGCTTCTCTGCTTTAATTACATAATTTTCTTTCTTTTTGAAGGTATAGACAGTATTACGCTGCCCCATATATTCTTCATTGACATATAACTTAGCCAATTCATCATTACTACGGATATTCACAGTTTGGGTTGAACCATTAAACATCGTGGCACAACCTGAAGTAAATAGGATTGCACTGCCTAATATTAAAGCTGTAAATTTTTTCATTGTTTCCCCCCGGAAATATCTAACCTTAATTTTAAGTGGTTAGCTAATTTTTAAAGCAGACAACCTATACCTTTTATACTAAGAGTTCAAATAATTTTTTGAATTTATTATAATTTTTTGCTTTAAACTAAGATTCCTCCCAACATAAAACTGTTTTCTCATAATAATCTTTTATTTCTATGTATGAGATTTGGATACCACAGCAAAAAGCCCTATCGAGTAATAGGGCTTTCATTCAAAACAGAGGGTAACTGTTTGAGTTGTTTTGCTTAGGCATTCTTATTGTTAAATTGATTGCCTTGGCATTTGGTACACGGTGGTAAACGATCAGTACCAATTTCTAAGTAGGTGCGGTGTCCGCATTGAACACAAAAATAGAAGCCTGTTCCGGGTTTTTCGCCAGCAGTAACCATCTTTGTTCTCCATGGTTTTAGAAATGGTCTGACTAGTATAACCCTCTGGTGATGAATGTCTATTGTCCATTTTTGTAAATGATAGTGTCGTTTGGGCAAAGTAGTATTTCTAATTATTATTTAGTAACTCATTAATTAAGTGATAATTTATTATTTTTTTTCAAGTTAACTAGTTTAATAACATTGAGATAAGTGATGCATAAGGCCAAGTATAGCGCAGTGCGTTAATACAAAATTATCACCATAGCCATATGAAATTTTATATTCCCTTAAACTTATAGACGTCTTTAATCATTGAGGAAGCTGAATTTCTTAAGTATAAAAGGAAAAGTACTTGTTTGTATTTTCTTGACAAAGACATTAATGCTTTAAATAAAAACCCCACTTCACAGTAGAGTCTTTTAAAAAATATCAAAAACTTTAACTTAATTTTTTAATTTAGGTAGTACAACCTTTTAAAGAATTCTATACGCAATGCTAAATTAAAAATATTAAAGGCTAATATTTTTTTAAATTAAAGTAAAAAAGTATTCAGTATTCTTTATAGGCTGAGTAGTTACTTCATATGCACAATTTTCGATTTTTGCTTCATTAATTGGCCCCAAATGTATTCCCAAACACCATAAAGAACGTGAGGTATCTATTCCTGAATACTTAATATTTTTAAATTTTTTCACATCATTTACCATATATCTGAGACAAGAAGTAGGGCTAATATCTTGTTTAATTTCTAATGGTATAGAGGAGGTTTTTTGTTTTTGATGAATCATAAAATCTAATACTGCTGATCTTTTTATTTTACTTTTTCTACCATCTAATGGGTAACGAATTTCTCTATCCACTTTTTTTACTTTTGCATGATTTGTTAAAAACAAATAATATTCTACCTGAAGCCAAATTTCCCAACCTTTGACTTGAAACTCATAGAAATCATTTAATTTTCTAACAATGTCCTCCTTTTCAAAAAACTCTTCACTCACTTTAAGAATAAATTCTCTATCTTTTTTTTGTAATCACATCATTCATTGTTTTACTCAAACTAATTTAAAAACCCCACTTTAAAGTAGGGTCTTTTTTAAATAATATCAACAACTTTAATCTACCCTTGCGAAGCAATACTTCTCACCTTTAAAAAAGGAGGGAGTTCCCCTCTTTTTCAAAGAGGGGCTAGGGGTGATTTACAAAAAGATTAAGCCACATTCCCTTCCAAAAAGTCCTGTGCAAAGCGTTGCAATACACCACCCGCTTCATACACATGCACTTCCTCTTCAGTATCCAAACGGCAAGTCACAGGCACTTCAATAATCTGGTTCTTACCATCATCGGTTGAACGCTCAATCACTAAAGTTAAAGTCGAACGTGGCGCGATATTACCAATCACGCTATACAGCTCAGTACCATCAAGACCTAAAGTCTTACGATCTGTACCCGGTTTAAACTCAAGCGGCAACACCCCCATACCGACCAGATTGGTACGGTGAATACGCTCAAAACCTTCTGCCACAATCGCTTCAACACCTGCCAGACGCACACCTTTCGCCGCCCAGTCACGACTCGAACCCTGACCATAATCCTTACCGGCAATAATGATCAACGGCTGTTTGCGATTCATGTAGATTTCAATCGCTTCCCACATTCGCATCACTTCGCCTTCCGGCTCCACACGTGCTTTCGAACCTTGCTTGATGGTGCCATCAGAACGCACCACCATTTCATTAAACAGTTTCGGATTGGCAAAAGTCGCACGTTGCGTTGTCAGGTGATCACCGCGATGGGTTGCATAAGAGTTAAAGTCTTCCTCAGGCACGCCCATTTTTTTCAGGTATTCACCCGACGCACTGTCGAGCACAATAGCATTCGATGGTGATAAATGATCAGTGGTGATGTTATCGCCCAAGATCGCCAACGGGCGCATATTTGACAAGGTACGCGGTGCAGCCAAAGCCCCTTCCCAATACGGCGGACGACGAATATACGTACTTTGCGGACGCCAGTCATACAACGGACTTGTTGCTTTTTCATTCACACCCAAGTCGAACATCGGAATATAGATTTTTTTGAATTGTTCTGGTTTTACAGCAACTTTCACCAGCGCATCAATTTCTTCATCCGATGGCCAGATATCTTTTAGATAAATCGGATTGCCGTCTTTGTCTGTACCTAAAGCATCTTTTTCGATGTCAAAACGAATCGTACCGGCAATTGCATACGCCACCACTAAAGGCGGTGAAGCCAAGAATGCCTGCTTCGCATATGGATGAATACGCCCATCGAAGTTACGGTTGCCCGAAAGCACCGCTGTTGCATACAGATCACGGTCGATAATTTCCTGCTGAATCTTTGGATCTAATGCGCCCGACATGCCGTTACAGGTCGTGCATGCATAGGCCACGATACCAAAGCCCAGTTTTTCTAAATCTTTAAGTACGCCTGCTTCTTCCAAATACAAAGCAGCCGCTTTAGAACCCGGTGCAAAAGAAGATTTCACCCAAGGCTTACGGACTAAACCGAGTTCATTGGCCTTACGCGCCAGCAAACCTGCCGCCACGGTATTTCGCGGGTTTGAGGTATTGGTACAAGACGTAATCGCCGCGATAATCACCGCGCCATCTGGCATTAAGCCTTCAGCTTCTTGCGCACGTGCAGCATCTAGATTGCCTGCAATGCCTTTTTCTTTTAAGTCAGATGTCGATACACGAGCATGTGGATTGGATGGGCCAGCAATGTTACGGGTTACTGTTGAAAGATCAAAACGCAATACACGTGGATATTCTGCCTGAGTCATATCCGATGCCCACAGACCAATCTCTTTGGCATAAGTTTCAACCAGTTTGACTTGCTCAGGCTCACGGCCGGTCAAGGTCAGATAATCAATCGTGTTCTGATCGATATAGAACATCGCAGCCGTTGCGCCATATTCAGGGGTCATGTTGGAAATCGTGGCACGATCACCCACTGACATGCTGTCTGCACCTTCACCGAAGAATTCTAAGTATGCCCCGACCACACGTTCTTTACGCAGGAATTCTGTCAGTGCGAGCACAATATCGGTTGCGGTAATGCCCGGCTGACGCTGACCAACAAACTCCACCCCAATAATATCTGGCAGACGCATCCAAGACGCACGCCCCAGCATCACGTTTTCGGCTTCGAGTCCACCAACACCAATCGAGATCACGCCAAGCGCATCAGTATGTGGGGTATGTGAATCTGTACCGACACAGGTATCTGGGAATGCCAGGCCATCACGGTTTTGAATTACCGGAGACATTTTCTCCAGGTTGATCTGGTGCATGATGCCATTACCGGCAGGAATCACATCGACATTTTCAAACGCGGTTTTGGTCCATTCAATAAAATGAAAACGGTCTTCATTACGACGGTCTTCAATGGCACGGTTTTTCTCAAAAGCATCCGGATCAAAACCACCAAATTCCACTGCCAATGAATGATCGACAATCAGCTGGGTCGGTACCACTGGATTGACTTTAGCCGGGTCACCGCCCTGTTCTGCAATTGCATCACGTAAGCCGGCAAGATCGACCAAAGCCGTTTGTCCCAAGATGTCGTGACAGACCACACGTGCCGGATACCATGGAAAATCATGTTCCTGTTTACGCTCAATCAGCTGTCGCAAAGACTGTTCTAAAATGGCAGGATCACAACGACGAACCAGCTGCTCAGCAAGCACTTTGGAGGTATAAGGAAGTTTGGCATATGCGCCTGGCTGAATATCTTCTACGGCCTGACGCACGTCATAATATTCCAGCTGGGTGGATTGCAGCGGTTTACGGTAGTTGTTGTTCATAGCTTGCCTGCCCTCGTTTATTACTCTTTTTTGCACATCAAAATTTATTGATGACTTGTTTTTAATCAAGGCATTGTACGCTGCCGAAAGTCCATTTCCCAAATCTTATAATTTTCAATAGTTTAATTATAGAAATCGGTCTATTTTAATAAATTTGTTATCTGGCCTTTAGAATTTTTGCTTTAAAGCGGTCTTTTGCTAAAAAAATCTGAATAATTCGCCTTATTCTTTAGTCTTATGTTGCAAAATATTTCTCTATATTTTTATTTTACTATTCCCCTAAACCACTAATATCATTAATAAATAATTAATTTTATGTGCATTTTTTTAAAGATAAAAAAATATAGTCGCACTGGTTTTTATAGGCTTGTCCTGCCGCCGCATTTAGCAAAATTTCAATCCCCTAATTTGGGATAGCAGATTTTCCAAAATTATCAGAAGCTCAGTGTGACGCATGTCACATTATTCGTAATCCTCACATTAAAACAATAACCATAACAGGCAGAACTGAAATGTTGAAAATCGCAATATTCGGAGCTATAGCCGCCATTTTGACGCTCTTAGCTCGCGGTTGGGATGGAACAAAAAATCCATCACCACCGTCCAATCCATCTAACCCGTCCCAACCTTCTCATCCCTCACACCCCATACCTCCACCCAAACCCTCACATCCCGTTCCGACAACATCAGACAGCTTGATTAGCAACCCACCCCTGTTACCAAAAAGTGCCAAGGGCAAATATGAGCTGATCGTGGCTTATAAAACCAGCAAGCTCTATAACCCCAGAAACGGCTCATGGGATCAGGTGCTGCTGAGAGGCTATTTAACCAAACCCGGTTTATTTGATAAGAAAAAAACTGGTGAATATGTTGAGGATCAATTGGTCGGGCCACAGATTCGGGGCAAACAGGGTGAAACCATGGCACTTAACCTGAATAACCAGCTTCCACCCGAGTCAGAAACAACTTGTCCAACGCATGTTGAGAATGTAAATGAACCACATTGCTTTAATACCACCAACCTACATACCCATGGCTTCTGGGTCAGTCCTCAAGGCAATAGCGATAATGTCTTTTTGAAATTCAAACCTCAGGAAAAATTTGATTATCAGTTCAAAATGGAACCGAATCATCCCGCAGGGACTTACTGGTACCACGCCCATCTGCATGGCTCAACTGCTCTTCAGGTGTCAAATGGCATGGCCGGCCCATTGATTGTTGAAGGTTCAAGAACACCAAAAGTCAAAAATGGCAAAGTCACCTCAACTGGAGATATGGATATTTTATGGAAAGAAAAAAACAGTTACCCCAACGAAAACATCCTGTTGTTCCAGCAAATCCAATATCGCTGTAGCAATCCCGATCCTAATGTCACATTCGCTGTTCCCAATAACTGTGAAGGCTTAGGCATAGGCATGCTGGAAAATTATAATGACCTCGCTGCATTTTCCTCTTGGGGCGACAATAACTACTACACCTCTATCAATGGTAAAATTTTAGGTGAAATCAAAGCAGAACAGAATCAATTTAACCGCTGGCGCATGATTCATGGCGGTGTACGCGATACCATTGGTTTAATCATTAAGGAAATTCCTAACTCCAGTAAGTTTAGCGCAGAACAAACTATTAAAGCCTGTTCAGCCTATCAGGAGGCAGACAAGAAAGCTGAATTTGACAAGCTGAATAGCCTGAATGTGCATACCATCGCGCAAGATGGCTTAACCATGAATCATGTACAGACCAGAACCCTGTCCGTGTTCCATCCAGGCTATCGTCATGATGCAATGGTTGCTTTTCCGACCACCAATAGATACTGCATTTTTGACACCAAATTGAATATCGATGATGAAATTAACGCGCCATTACCGAATATAGGTCCTCAAATTGCTCCAAATCATCGGTTCAATGCCCAACTGCTGGGATGGGTCAATGTAAAAGCAGCCAAGACCAAGCCTCAGACTGCTGCCCAGTTCCTGAAAGATCGGGCACAAAAAATTGGTTTAAGCAAAGACATTCAGACCCAGTTATCTCAGCTTAATCTTTCTGCGTTTAGTGATCATCCATCACTGATGACACCGGAAATTGATAAAGTAGTTGCTGCCCGACCAAAACAATATAGTGCTTTTTCGCTCGGCCCCGACCCTAGAACTGGCATATTCAAATTTGGCTTCCGGCATAAAAAAGATGGAGATACACTGAGTTTTGGAGATTTCTTTGATGGAGATGGTTCAGTAGATGGCGAATATGTCCGTCAGTTACAAGTTGGACAGACTGATGAATGGGAACTGACCAGCGCTGGTTTTGGTGGTCATCCGTTCCATATTCATGTTAACCCGTTCCAGATTGTTAAAATTTTGAATCCTCAAGGTAAAGATGTCAGTGAGTCAGTAGCCCCAGAAGATCCGGTGAATCCAGTTCTGGATGATGTGCAATACCGTGGCATGAAAGGACAATTTAAGGACACGCTTTTTGTAAAACAAAACTATACCTATATTGTGCGCAGCCATTACAAGAAATTTGAAGGTGACTTCGTACAGCACTGCCATATCCTCGACCATGAAGATCAGGGCATGATGGAAACCGTACGGGTCTGTGGAGGCAAATTCCCTTGTGATTCGCCATTACCGGCTAGCCATCACCACTAAAGACCTGCTCGCTAAAAGCCAATGATTTCGATTGTTGGCTTTTTTGTTTGCCTCTATTTGATGCTTGCTGCACAATAACTGCATTGATTTATAGTATTCAAACCGGGGCTTATTATGGCAGCGTCTCCTGCTTTTACATTGTTTAGTCTGAATGGTGTAGATGCACAAAAATTCCTTCAAGGTCAGGTGACTTTGAATACTGAAACTTTGGCGGAAAACCAGACACGCTATACTGCAATCTGCAGTCTGAAAGGCCGCATTCAATTTGGCTTATGGCTTAAAAAAATCAGTCCGGAAAGCTTTGAAATCGTGAGCACTGAAGATCAGTCCACGGAACTGGCCAATCATATTAAAAAATTTGGTGCCTTCTCAAAAATGAAACTGGAATTGGTCGGTCCAGTTTATCCAGTCATTAATGGGATTCATACTGACTTTGTGACGACTGAAACCGATGTGACGATGTGGGAACAGCAAGCCATTGAATCAGGTCAGGCCTGGATTCAGGCTGCGACTGCCACCCTGTTTCAACCACAAGAATTACGTTTGCATCAACGCGAAGGCATTCACTACGACAAGGGTTGCTACCTGGGTCAGGAAGTGATTGCGCGTTTATGGTTTAAAGCCAAGCCAAAACACTGGTTACATCTGGTTCAAGGCACAGGTGCCGCGCCTGATGTTGCGACCAAATTGAGTAATGATGTTGAAATTGTCAATAGCATCGCGATTGAGGATGGTTATAAAGCGCTAGTCGTGGCAAAACCTGAAGCATTGACCGAGCTAGGTCTAGAAGTTCTGGAACTTCCTGAAGCCTTAAGTGGTGATGTGGCGCGTCCGCAATAATGAGTGCTTAGCACATAAAAAAAGCCAAGATGAAATTCTTGGCTTTTTTGTTTTAAAAACCATGAAACAGCTTATTCATGTCTTTTACCACATAATCTTTGAAATGATAGGCTCGCGCATGTTTGGCATCAAACTTTGCCGTGAGTTCACCTTTTTGAAAGACATATACCCGGTCTTCCTGACTCATCAAAAACTCTGCACCAAGTTTCATCAGCAGCGCATCAATCTTGTCTTCATCGGCAATCGATTCATCAGCATTGATTCTGTCATAGTGACGTTTAATGGTTTTGACAAACATGGTGAAATCCTGGGAGTCTGATTCAAACCGAGATTTAAACAGAGAAGTCGGCTGAAGCAAAGTAATCCTTTTGATATCTGCAGGATTGATCAGAAATCTGTCCGAATCATGCATCGATTTAATCGGTGTATTGTGCTTCGATGATTTGTATTTAGTGACAAATTGTATATTTACAAAGCACAAAATCCTTTTATGATGTAAGTGAAAATGATTAAAACCGCACCAAGGAATAAGGTGCCAGCAATAATAAGGTTATAGGAACCATGAAAAAATTAGTACTCGCTACAGTTCTTGCCCTTTCTGGGCAATTCGCTCTGGCAAATACCGTAAAAGATCAAGTCGATCCCCAATTCCAAAAAGTTGAGGCCATGGTCAAAGCCAATAATTTTAAAGGTGCCTATGACGCTTTAAATCAATTGGCCAGTCAGGGAAATGCCCAAGCTTTATATAACTTAGGCTATTTGACTCAAACCGGCCAAGGTACAACCAAGGACGAGAAAAAAGCCATTCAGCTCTATGAGCAGTCTGCCAGCAAAGGCTATCCGGTGGCCAATTATGTATTGGGTAAAAATTACGCGGCCGGCACACTCGGACTCAAACAGGATTTGACCAAAGCCAAACAGCATCTGGAACGCGCTTCGGCAGCCAAGTTTGATGATGCCAGCATTGATCTGGCCATACTGCTGTTTTCTGAAAATACGGCAGCGTCAAATAAAGCCGGACTGCAAAAGCTACAACCGTTGATCAGCAAAGGCAATATGCAGGCCATTCATGCCAAAGCCTTATATGACATCAGCAGCGGTTTCAAAAATAAAGATGAAAAACCGATTCAGCAAGGTCTAAGCAGCATTCAGGAACTGGCCAAAAAAGGTTATATTCCGGCGCTGATGGCAGTGGGCAATATGTTTGCCAATGGCAGTATTGTTCCGCAAAATCTGCCAGAAGCGAAGAAAATCTTTGCCGCACTGGCGCAGCAAAATGTTCCACAGGCCAAAGAGTCTTTGGCAGCAGTAGATAAAATGCTGGCTGAGCAGAAAAAAGCACCTGCGAAGAAAAGTTAAGTGAACCGATAAAACTCAAACATAAAAAAGCCCCATGCAATTTGGGGCTTTTTTTGTGGTGGAGCATCCATCTTCTAAAAGATTATCCCCACCACAAGGCAATTAAGCCACTGGTCACGATAAAACCGGCAATGGTACTCATCAACAATGGCGTTAAAGTTCGATCATTCAGACCATACGCCTGTCCCAACATGCCAAAAATCGTCGGCATCGGCAAAGCTGCAATGAGCGTACCAGCATGGACCATTTCCTGACTTAAATCAGTTAACTGGCTCAGTCCCAGATACATCAATAACGGCATCATGATATTGCTGGAAAATACCAGATAGAAACTTTGCAGATTGACATATTTCAGACTCATTCCTACGATCCCGCCGCCAATGGCAAACAAGGCCAATGGTGAGGCCGTCTGACCAATCAAGGCGAAGACCTGATCGAGATAGACTGGAATTTTAATCTGGAAAACCGCACAGGCCATGCCGAGCATGACCCCCATAAATAAGGGATTCTTCAGCAAGGTCAGCAGTACACTTTTCAAAATGGCGCCAAGATTTGCCTGATGTTGTGTGCCCAGCGCAGCCATGACCAGCACCAGCGGAATCAGCAACACGCTTTCAATGATGACCACCAGAGAGGTATAGGTCATCGCCTGTTGCCCGATCAATAAGCTGAGCACAGCCGTACCAATCAATCCAGTATTTGACATTGCAGCGCCCAACGACAGCACTGCACTTTGCGAATGCGTATTCTGAAAATGACGGCGCATAATCCAGAAGCCGCTACCATAGAGCAGCAAGGTCACACTGCTATACACGGCAAAGTATTCAAAATACCAGATTTCATGCAGGTCTTTGGAGGCAAGGGACTGAAAGAACAGCAAGGGCAAGGCCACTTTAATGACAAAAGCACCGACCGTCCCCACCTGCTCTTTGCTTAACACTTGACTCTTTACAGTCAGATAACCCAGTGCCAATAATAAAAATATGGGCACAATGACCGCAAAAATCATAATGCAGTATCCTCTTGCCAGTGATATTCCATTATAAGAATTTCTGAGACTAAAGCAGTGTTAAAAAGGCTCAAACAGGTGATTCAAACCATGCGGTGCACAGCGCAGATATTGCGGTGAAATCTTGATTTTTTCCTCAAGTGCTGCCGCTGCATGCCAAGGCCAATGTGGATCATAAAGAATGGCACGAGCCAAGGCGATGGCATCAGCTTGACCCTTTTGTAAAATATCTTCTGCCTGCTTAGCTTCAGTAATCAAACCTACAGCAATCACGGGAATACTCACGACTTTCTTGATCGCATCTGCAAAAGGCACCTGATAATTCGGCTTCACATCGATGTTCTGTTTGGCATGTAAGCCGGCACTGGAAATATGAATATAGGCAGCACCCGCAGCTTCCAGTGCTTTGGACAATTCAATTGAAGAATCAATAGTCCAGCTATCTGGCTGATCCATCCAGTCGCTGGCCGAAATACGCACTCCAATCGGATAACCTTCTGGAACCGCCGCCTTCATGGCTTGTAATACTTCCAGAGTCAGGCGAATCCGGTTCTCCAGTGAACCGCCATACTGATCATCACGTTTATTGGAAAGCGGTGACATGAACTGATGCAGTAAATAACCATGCGCTGCATGCAGCTCAATCAGGTCAAAACCGGCCTCAACTGCACGTTTGGCACTTTTTGCAAAGTCAGCAATGACCTGCTCAATTTCCGACTGGCTTAAGGCTTTAGGTGGATGTTCATCGGCCTGAAAAGGAATATCACTGGCAGAAACAGTTTGCCAGCCATGTGCTTCATTCGGCTTAAACTGACCTTTACCTGCCCATGGTTTATCTGTTGAAGCTTTACGTCCGGCATGTGCGAGCTGAATGGCAAAAGGCATCGGGGAAATGGATTTAACTTTTTCCAGTAAGGTCTTGATCTGCTTCGCCTGTTCGTCATTCCACAAGCCCAGATCGGCATAACTGATCCGGCCTTCTGGCTGTACCGCAGTCGCTTCGACGATACATAAACCTGCACCCGATAAGGCATAGTTGGCCCATTGCTGCTCGTGCCAATAGGTAATTTCCCCTTGCTCTGTTGCAGAGTACTGACACATCGGCGCAATTACGATTTTATTTTGAAGTTGCAGTGATCCAAATTGAATAGGTTGAAATAGTAATGCCACGCTGTATTTCCTCTTTTTATTGCACAGTTTCACTCTAGAAATAAAAACAGGCTCCCAAGAGCCTGTTTAGTTATAACGTGAACGATCAAACTTTAGAAGATGATTCGTGTAGTCAAACCGAGTACCAGTGCATCATCCACATTGTTGCTTGAACCTGGATTAATGACATATTGCAGGTTTGGACGCAGCATCAGCCACTTTGTTGTGTTATAGCTATAGTTCAGTTCAATATTGTATTCTGCATCAGCATTGAAAGCTGGCCGTGAATCAGCAAAGCGATCATTCACATGCACACGATTGACCGCCAGACCTAAAATATCATTCGGCTGGCTGTCCGAAAGACCGATATATTTCACACCAATTTGTTGTGAATTATCCACTTTGTTAGTATCGCGATCATGCCAGGTAAAGTTAGCAAATGAATGCAAACCCTGACGGCCCTGACCTATAGACGTTAACTGCTGTTCTACAGCTAACCAGCCTGCAAAGGTACGGTTTTTGGCATCAGTAGGATTGGCAATATCTTTTTGGTTGGCAACATCATCGGCCGTATTGTACATCCCGCCAACCCGGTAGCTGCCCGGCAAGCCATTCACCAATGATTTCGGTGTCCAGATCACTTCTGCCGGAATCGTCACACCATCTGCATGGTCGGTATCCAGACTCCAGCCCTGACCTTCTTTAGCGCCATTACCATTATCGGGATTAAACTCATACACACCGACTTGTACCGCAAGTTCAGGATTGAGTTGCTGCTTCACGCGCGCACCCCATTGTGCTACAGGCGTATTCATCCAGATATTGCCCTGCCATTTACCCATCTGTGCAGCACAAAATGCCGTACTGGCAAAATCACAAGCCATGACATTAAAGTCCATACCCAGACCAAGACGACCCGCCTTAATACTGAGTCCTTGGTCTTTATAATTCTTTTCAATAGACAGCTCGCTCAGACGGCTATCCTGATTACCACGCCCAAAAGTACCTTGTACATTGGCCAGTTGCGGCGTACTGGGATCCTGCAAGTCACGAACAGAGGTACTTTGACCCTGGCGTGCACTCATCAAGGCACGTACAGTGACACCATTCCATCCCGCCAGCTTTTCCATATCCAGTTGAGTACCCAGCCATAATTGGGCAGAAGTTAATGGATCTGCGCCCTCATTACGACCACCATCAGCAAGATAGGCGGTATCGGTTAACAGATTGGCTTCAAATTTAATTCCCTGTTGGGCCAGTTCTGTACGTTGACCATTCCAGTCCCCCAGTAAATACTGACCTTGTGGATCAAATGCAGATTCCGCCTGAGCGGTTGTCATGGCAGCCATTAAAGGCAATAGAGCTAGACCTAAATATTTCATGTAAAACCTAAACATTCGGAGAGAAAAACAAGCAAGGTTTTTAAATTGCTATTAGGTGCATGAATTTACATAACTTTTCATACAAATTCCCAGCATTTTTTTTATTACTCATTAAACTTTTAGTTATGTCTTAAACATAAAAATATAATTTTTATTTAAAAAATCTTAAATTATTTATATATTTTTCATCAGCTTATAATGTATTGATAATTTCCATTCGATTTACTTCTAAGAAAATTCGCTATAAAAACATAGAAACCCAGTTTATTCTTTAAACAATTACAGCTTAAATAAATATGAAATACCCAGTCATTTTCCAGCGATTTCACCCAGATTAACGCTTGCAATCCCAGCCAATTCACCCAATATTAGCTGCATCTCCCTCGCCACTGATGTGTTATGCCTGAATTACCAGAAGTTGAAACCACCAAAACCAGTTTATTGCCTTTATTAGAGCAACGCGTAAAACGTGTTGAAGTACGTCAGTCAAGTTTGCGCTGGCCTATTCCGGAGAATATAGAAAAGCTGGTGGGGCAAAAATTACTGAAGCTCACTCGCCGTTCTAAATATATTCTGGCGGAGTTTGAACACGACACCATGCTCTGGCATTTAGGCATGTCGGGGAGTTTCCGTCTATGCGAGAGCAATGAAGAATTACGCAAACATGACCATCTAATCATTCAGTTTGAAGATATCGAACTGCGTTATCATGATCCTCGCCGTTTTGGCTGCATTCTTTGGCTGGATGCACAATCACAAAGCAAATTGATTGACACGTTGGGGCCAGAACCTTTAAGCGAGAACTTTAATGCCAAGTATTTATTTGAAAAATTGAAGAATAAAAATGTTGGCACCAAAGTTGCAATTATGGATAACCATATAGTGGTGGGCGTAGGCAATATTTATGCGACTGAAAGTCTGTTTAATCTGGGGATTCATCCGGCACAACCGGCCTCGACGTTAAGCTTGGTGCAGATTGAAAAGCTAGTGCTGGAAATCAAGCGTATCTTGAAACAGGCAATTGATCTGGGTGGTTCAACCTTAAGAGACTACACCAATGCCATGGGCGAAAATGGCTATTTTCAGCAAACCCTGTTGGCTTATGGCCGTGCCGGTGAGATGTGCGTGAACTGCGAGACCACGCTTGAAAATATCAAATTGGGACAACGGGCTTCTGTTTTTTGTCCTGAATGCCAACCTTTGAAAAAGATCCAGCTCCCTGTCAAAAAAGTGGCAACTGTACGAGGGAAAAAGTCATGAAAACAGCCATTGTGCGTCATATTCTGGTTAAAGATAAAGAAACTGCTGAACAGCTTAAAAAGAAGATTTTAAGTGGCGCCGACTTCAATAAAATCGCCAAACAATATTCAACCTGTAATTCTGCCAAACGTGGCGGTGAGCTAGGTGAAGTGAAGAAAGGCCAGCTGGTTCCAGTGATTGATAAATTGGTATTTACTGCCGCTGAACGTGTATTACATGGTCCGGTCAAAAGCCAGTTTGGTTTTCATTTGGTCGAAATCAAGTTTCGGATGGATTTTTAATATTTATAAATCCCTCCTTACCTCCCTTTGTCAAAGGGAGGAGTTCCCCCTTTATAAAAGGGGGATTTAGGGGGATTAGAAAAATTAGACTTGAGGTGGACGCTTTTTCAATTCATCACGAATTTCACGCAGTAATTCAATATCGGCTGGGGTAGTCGGAGTTTCCTCGACTGGGCCTTCTTGTTTACGTAAACGATTCATGAATTTAACCAATAAAAATACGACCCAGGCTAAGATTAAGAAATTAATTAAAATCGTTAAAAAGTTACCGTAAGTCAGTACATTCACACCCGCCTTAGTCAAGGCATCTAAAGATTGTAAATTGTCTGGGTTTCTTCCTAAGATAAAGAATTTTTGCGTAAAATCGACGCCACCACCGGTAATCACGGTAATTAAAGGCATAATGATGTCTTTCACCAATGAATCGATGATCTTGCTAAAAGCGCCACCGATGATGACACCAATCGCCAGATCCATCATATTGCCTTTGATCGCAAACTCTTTAAATTCTTGAATAATACTCATAACTGCTCCCATATTTTATTTTCAAGTTTTGGGTCAAATTATACCTGAGTAAATACTTTTAATTTTGACTTAATTTAATGCGTTTTAGTAAATTGCAATGTGAGCATCGCTTAAATATAAAAAAAACCGTAATCTTCGAAAAGATTACGGTTTTTGAAAACCCGAAATAATCTAGCGATTATTTACCTGAACGGTTACGTTTACGTTCGTTTTCAGTCAAGAAACGCTTACGGATACGGATTGACTTAGGTGTTACTTCTACTAGTTCATCATCTTCAATAAACTCAAGCGCTTGCTCAAGTGTATATTCAATCGCAGGAACCAGCGTTAACGCATCATCAGTACCAGAAGCACGTACGTTGGTTAACTGTTTTGCTTTAGTCGGGTTAACTGTCATGTCGTCTGAACGAGAGTTAATACCGATGATCATACCTTCATAAACTTCTAACTGTGGTTTCGCGAATAGACGACCACGGTCTTGAAGTGTGAACAGTGCATAGCCCAGGCAAGTACCTTGAACCATAGAAATCAGTACACCGTTTTGACGTTTCGCAACAGTACCTTGCTTCATTGGACCGTAGTGCGAGAAGCTAGACGTCATGATCCCTGTACCAGAAGTCATGGTCAGGAATTCAGAACGGAAACCAATCAGACCGCGTGAAGGAACAGTTGCCTCAATACGGATACGGCCTTTACCGTCAACTTCCATATTGGTCATTTCGCCTTTACGATGACCCATTTGTTCCATTACAGCGCCTTGGTGCTGTTCTTCAACGTCAAAAGTAACGTTTTCGTATGGCTCTTGTTTTTCACCATCAATTTCTTTAATGATTACTTGTGGACGAGATACGCCCATTTCGAAACCTTCACGACGCATGTTTTCAATAAGAACTGAAAGGTGAAGTTCACCACGACCAGATACTTTGAAACGGTCTGGACTATCAGTATCTTCAACACGTAATGCTACGTTGTGAATCAATTCGCGGTCTAGACGTTCACGGATATTACGTGAAGTTACGAACTTACCTTCTTTACCAGCAAACGGTGAGTTGTTTACCTGGAATGTCATCGATACTGTAGGTTCATCTACAGACAATGGAGGTAAAGCTTCAACATTTTTCGGATCACAGATGGTGTCAGAAATGTTGAGTGCATCGATACCCGTTACACAAACGATATCGCCTGCAGAAGCTTCTTCAACGTCAACGCGATCTAGACCATGATAACCCATGATTTTTAAGATACGGCCGTTACGTGTTTTGCCATCTTTATCGATTACAGTTACTTGTGTGTTTAATTTCACTGAACCGCGCTGGATACGACCAATACCGATAACGCCTACGAAGCTGTTATAGTCAAGTGAAGATACCTGCATTTGGAATGGACCATCAACATCAACTGCTGGTGGTTCAACGATGTCTACGATCGTTTGGAACAACGGAGTCATGTCTTCAGCAAGTTCTTCTGGAGAAGGACCAGCAACACCACGAAGGCCTGAAGCATAAACAACTGGGAAGTCTAACTGTTCGTCAGAAGCACCCAAGTTATCGAACAAATCAAATACTTGGTCAATTACCCAGTCTGGACGCGCGCTTGGCTTGTCGACTTTGTTAATAATCACGATTGGTTTCAAACCACGTGCGAACGCTTTTTGCGTTACGAAACGAGTTTGTGGCATCGGGCCTTCTTGTGAGTCTACAAGAAGAAGTACGCAGTCAACCATCGACATTACACGTTCAACTTCACCACCGAAGTCGGCGTGTCCCGGGGTGTCCACGATGTTAATGCGGTATTCAGTATTGGTACGTTCATCTAACCATTTGATTGCAGTGTTTTTTGCAAGAATGGTAATACCACGTTCACTTTCAATAGCGCCAGAATCCATGACACGCTCGATCTCACCCGCGCGATCACCGAGAGCACCTGATTGTTGCAAAAGTTTGTCTACAAGAGTGGTTTTACCATGATCGACGTGCGCAATAATGGCGATGTTACGGAGAGTTTTAATATCTGACATGTAAATTCAATGCGTATGTAATTTGAGGGCAAATTATACAGAAAAATACAAAACTTTTATAGTCACTGTAACCACACTCCTCAACTTTTTTTGCCCAGTTGGGGCTTTTTTGATTTTGTAAAGACGTGTAACTCGATTAGAATAGCGCCACCCAGCCTTAATTTGCATTGACACATGTCTGATTTTAATCAATCTCCTCCTTCTAAAGATCAACTCGACCTGGTATACGGTCTCGAAGATCGACCAAAACCACTGATTGCTTTTTTAGCTGCATTCCAGCATTTATTAGCGATTATTGTCCCGATTGTGACCCCTGGCCTGCTGATTTGTTTAGCGCTCGGTGTTTCCAAAGAAGACACCAACATGATTTTGTCCATGTCCTTGGTGATCTCGGGCATCGCAACTTTTTTACAGTCTAAAAAAGTCGGACCTTTTGGTGCCGGTCTGCTGATTGTCCAAGGAACCAGCTTTAACTTTATCGGTCCAATTATTGGTATTGGTTCAGCCATGGTGGCTGCAGGTACACCTGTAGAAGCAGTAATGGCTTCTATTTTTGGTGTGGTGATTGCAGGTGCATTTATTGAAATGGGCGTGTCACAAATTCTGCCTTGGATCAAAAAACTGATTACACCGCTGGTGACCGGGATTGTCGTGCTGCTGATTGGTTTGACCTTAATTAAAGAAGGTTTAATCAGTATGGGCGGTGGTTATCAGGCCATGAGCGATAAAACTTTTGCCAATGCTGACAACCTGATCATGTCTTGTACCGTCTTGGCGTTGATTATTATTCTGAACCGTATCCGGATTACCTGGGTAAAAAGTTCTGCCATTTTGATCGCCCTGATCTGTGGTTATGTTCTGGCGGGCTTTATGGGGCATCTGGATTTCTCTGGTCTAAAAGATGCACCGTTGGTACAGATTCCAACCCCAATGCATTTCGGTTTAAGCTTCTCCTGGAGCCTGTTTATTCCGATGGCATTCATTTACCTGGTGACGTCTTTAGAAGCGATTGGTGATATCACTGCGACTTCAAAGCTTTCCAACCAGCCAGTTGATGGTCCAAAATGGATGCAGCGCATTAAAGGCGGTGTACTGGTGAATGGCGCGAATTCATTCCTTGCCGGTATTTTTAACACCTTCCCGAGTTCAGTATTTGCACAGAACAATGGTGTAATTCAGTTGACGGGTGTAGCGAGTCGTTATGTCGGCATCTGGATTGCTGCTTTGCTGGTTATTCTTGGTTTGTTGCCTGCAGTTGCTGGTATTATTCAGGCCGTTCCGCAAGCGGTACTGGGTGGTGCAGTGATGGTGATGTTTGGTGCAGTCGCAGCCTCTGGTATTAACATTCTGTCTGGTGTCCATCTGGACCGTCGTGCCCTGCTGATTATTGCGATTTCATTAGCACTGGGTTTAGGTGTTGCACAAGTTCCACAAATTCTTGAACATCTTCCTGAGTTATTCCGTAATATCTTTAGCTCAGGCGTTGCTACTGGTGGTATCGCTGCCCTTATTCTGAATGTAGTACTTCCTGAAACAAAGAAGTAATTTCATGTCCAAAGAACACTGTCTAGGTCAGACTTAGGCAGTGTTATTTATATTGGAGAGATACCTATGGATCCTAAAAGCGAAGTTTTATTAAGACAATATGATTTTTTGTCGGGTCGCATCTTACTGATTAATGCACCAACAGATGATCTGCTCGCTGAATTCGATGCCTCTATCAATCCGGCTGTCTGGACATGGAATTTTAATGATTTTCAATATTTCCAGTCACAACAAGCAGATGTGCATTTTGGTGCAGAGATACCTGAAGCTGAGTTTGATCAGGCCGTTATTTTTGTACCCAAGTCTAAAGAACTGTTGAATTATTTACTGCACACTGTGGCAGCACAGCTTAAACCGGGTAGCAGTGTTTTTCTGGTCGGTGAAAAGAAAGGCGGGATAGAACGCGCAGCCAAACAGTTGCAGCCTTTTGGTAAAACACTCAAACTTGACAGCGCGCGTCATTGCCAGCTTTGGCAATTGGTTCTAGAACATACGGTCGAGAAAAAAGCACTTGCAGACTGGGCACAGCGTTATACCGTATCGACACCAAATGGCGACCTGAATATTTGTGCACTTCCAGGCGTCTTTAGTCAAAACCGTTTGGATGTAGGAACTGCCACCCTATTACCTTATTTGTCACAAGTTACTTCAGGTAAGATTGCCGACTTTGGTTGTGGCGCAGGTGTAATTAGTGCGTATCTGGCAAAGTTGAATCCGAAAAACCGGATTTTTGCCATGGATGTCGATGCCTTTGCACTGGCTTCTACGCAAATGACCTTTGCAGAAAACCAGCTCACTCCTGAACAGATTGAAATCAAAGCGGTTACTGGTATTGAGGATGCACCCTTGTTCCTGCATGCTATTGTCAGTAATCCGCCTTTTCATATGGGAATCGAGACCGATTACACGGCAAGTGAAACCTTGTGTAAAACCTCGCGTCGTCATTTAAAATCAGGCGGCGAGCTTTGGATCGTGGCCAACCGTTTCTTGAACTATCCGACCCTGATTGAACAAAACTTTGGTCGCTGCACAGTGAAAGCGGATCAACAAGGCTTTAAAGTGCTCTTCGCCAGCACTCAAAAAAATGTTAAGGAATCATGATGAGCGAAACGCAAAACACGATGCAGCTGCAGCGTAAGCTGGGTGCTCGTCATCTGAATATGATCGCCATTGGCGGATCAATTGGTACAGGTCTATTCCTGGCCTCAGGGGCGACCATTGCCAACGCTGGACCAGGCGGTGCACTACTTGCATATGTACTGATTGGGATCATGATTTATTTCTTGATGACCAGTCTAGGCGAGCTTGCCACACATAACCCGACCTCAGGTGCATTCTTCACTTACGGCACTAAATATGTCGAGGGTGGTTTTGGTTTCGCTCTGGGCTGGAACTACTGGTACAACTGGGCCATTACCGTAGCTTTTGAGCTGGTTGCCGTTCAGTTCATTATGAAATTCTGGTTTCCCGATATACCGGGCGTGTACTGGAGCGCCATTTTCCTTGCCATTATTTTCGGGATTAATGCCCTGACGGTAAAAGGCTTTGGCGAATCTGAATTTTTCTTTTCTCTGGTGAAAGTTCTCGCGATCATTGCTTTTATCATCATCGGAATCTGGATGATCGTGAAGATCATGCTCACCCCGGGTGCGGAAGCATTTGCCAACTGGAGCATTGGTGATGCACCCTTTGTCGGTGGTTTCCAGGCATTAATTGGCGTGGCGATGATTGCCGGATTCTCCTTCCAGGGTACCGAAATGGTCGGTGTGGCGGCAGGTGAATCGAAAGATCCAAAGAAAACCATCCCGGTGGCCATCAAACAGATTTTCTGGCGTATCCTGTTGTTTTATATTGTGTGTATTTTCATTATCGGCACCTTGATTGCCTATAATGACCCACGTTTATTACAGGCCGCTGCAACAGATAATATTGCGCTTTCGCCATTTACCCTACTCTATGAAAAAGCCGGTTTTGCCTTTGCCGCCAGTATCATGAATGCAGTGATCCTGACAGCCATTCTATCTGCAGGTAACTCGGGCATGTATTCATCTACCCGTATGCTGTTTAATATGGCGCGTAAAGGTAGTGCACCTAAAATGTTCGCGCGTCTGGACCCGCGTGGTGTGCCAATGAATGCACTCTATGCCACTACGGCGATCGCAGCTCTATGCTTCCTGACTACTTTCTTTGGTGAACAGGAAGTCTTTAACTGGCTGCTAAACATGTCAGGGATGTGTGGCTTTATTGTCTGGCTCGGGATTGCAATTTCGCATTACCGCTTCCGCAAAGGTTATTTGGCTCAAGGTTATAAACTGGAAGATCTGGCTTATCGCGCTAAATTCTTTCCTTTTGCTCCTTGGTTTGCATTTATCCTGTGTGCGATTGTTGTTCTCGGACAGAACTATCAGGATGTTTTGGCCGGTCAATGGATGGGTGTATTATCGACCTATATCAGTATTCCGCTATTCCTAGCGATTTGGTTCGGCTACAAATGGAAGAAAAAAACCAAACTGGTCTCTTATCAAGAGATGGATGTGCAGCCGATGAAACTTGATCAGGAATAAAAAATTATTCATTAAAAAAATCAGCTTACGGGCTGATTTTTTATTTCTTGAATTAACTATGACGCATCACAAAATTGCGATCATCAATCACAATCACTTGCTGGCAAATTCCTTCTGCTTGACGCTGCTGCTCAAATACCTGGGCTGGCATAGCATCAAAACTGTCAAAGAAACTGATTTCGTTCTCATCGATTGTATAGATCAGTGAATGATTGCCTACCCCGTCTAAGGTGTCGTAGAACACAATCACAAAACGTCCTGCTTCTACATTTTCCTGAATTTCTGCATAAGACAATGGCTGTTCTATAACAGGAATATTTAAGCGATGTGCTTGTTGATAAAACTCAAGCTCAACCGGCTGTTTGTCTGCATCATATTCACTAAAAAAAGTGACATCCAGTCCTAAGGTCCGCAAAGCAACAGCAAGGGCAATAGTTGAAGTTCCCATCTCGGGATCATGGCGACAGAGCTGAACCAAGTCCGGAATATGCAGATCAATCCCATAATGATGAAAAATCATCCAAATCGAAAAAATTCCGCTATTGGCTTCCAGATTTTGCAAGTCTTCAGGAATTTCGACACTCATATTTTTACTCAACGACATCTTAACAGGCTAAGTGTAGTCAAAATACAGACACAAAAAAAGCAGCTCCGAAGAGCTGCCTTTTTAATGAGTGTTCAATAATGAATTATTGAGCAACTGGTTGTTCAGCTAAAACAGTACGGCTACCAGTGATTGTCGCGAATACACGACGGTTCATAGCACGACCTTCTTTAGTGTTGTTGTCTGCAATCGGTTGATCCCAAGCAAAACCTTGAGTAGACAAGCGAGATGCATCAACATTGTATTCATTTACAAGCGAAGATTTAACAGAGTTAGCACGTGCTAGAGATAAACGTTCGTTTAGTGCACGTGGACCAGTGTTGTCAGTGTGACCTTCGATACGAGCAGTAGCGTTTGGATATTCAACTAGCTTCTCAGCAACTTTAGCGATTTCTGGTTTGTATTGATCTTTGATGTTTGATTTGTTTGTATCAAAGAACACACGAAGTTCCATGTTCAGGTCTTCAGTCAACTCTTGTGGCGCTGGAGCAACTGGAGTTACAGGCTCAACTGGAGCAACTTCAACTACTGGAGCAGCTGGTTTCAGACGACCACCTAGAACAACATTAAGACCAGCTAATGCTGTGTAGTTCCAGAATTTTTCGTCAAAGTGGTAAGTACCACGAGCTTCAGTACGTAGCGCTAAGGCATCGTTGATGTGCCAGAATGCACCCACACCAGCATTACCTAGAGTACCTTCTTCTTCATTACCGCGAGTACCGCGTGGCACACCTTCAAATTCGTATTTGTAGTGACCCGCACCTAGAAGCATGTATGGCTTCACTTTGCTGTCATAGTTACCAGTAAATACGTCAGAAGTTGCGTAGAAGTTACCTGCAATATTTTGGCCTTTGTATTCTGCACCTTCAGCAGCACCGTCAACATCGCCCTTTACTTGGCTATATTCAGCTTCAAAACCTAACCAAGGAGTTAATTCAACACCAATAGCAGCACCTACGAATAAATCGTCTTGTAATTCAGGACTACTAGTAAGTTCGCCATCATTACCGTTATTATTGTGCTGGGTGTCTTGGAATGTATAACCTAACATCAACGGAGTAACAGTTACGCCTGCATTTGCAGCAGCAAAAGGTGCAGCTACAAGCATAGCTAAAGCAATACGACTCATTTTCATGGATTTATCCTCCAGAGATAAAAATTGTTGTTCAAGCTCAAGCCCGCAATAGGCCATCCTGAGATAGGCTTTTTATTACCCCAGTTTTATTCTTAAGCTATTCACATGGCATCATACAAACACTTTATTATTTTTCCAAGTGCTTGATTAATTTAATCAAGTAAATTATTGACAAAATTACTTACAATTTCCGTTGTAATTCGGTAACTTTTTACTCAATTTTTTATTCTGAATACCCTATGGTGATTGCCAATTATTTTTTAATCACTTTCTTGAAACTTAAGTAAGGACTGATTACTCGGCTCCACAAAGCATAAAAAACGTATAATTAATAACATCTTTATTATAAAAATAATATATAAATCAGGTAACTCTATGTATAAAAAAATAACAAGAGCATTCACTATTGTTGAGTTAATTATCTGTATTGCAATGATTGCAATTCTGGTCAGTATCGCCCTACCGTACTTCCATGACTATCGATCCAAACAGGAAGCCAAAAATATTCCGATCAAATTATCTCAAATTAATCGCTATGCACGCAGCCAGGCTGCAGTGTTTCATCAAAATATTGTAATCTGCCCGAGCCAAGATTCTCTCAGTTGCCAAGCCAATCAATGGAACAAGAACATGCTGGTTTTTATTGATAAAAATAAAAACAGGCAAGTGGATGTAGACGAACAAATTTTACATATTGATGCACTGAACCTCAAATACGGTAACCTAAGTTGGCGAGGAACTTTGAGTTTACCGAGTGTCACTTATCAAGCACATACTGCCTTGCCGATTGGTTCAAATGGTAGTTTCTATTATTGTTCTACCCATCTTTCTAGCCAACAGCGTATTGTACTCAGCAAAATGGGCCATATCAGGATTGAAAGTCTCTCATCTTGCTAACAGAACTATCCAGTTTATGCTTCGCTGCGATTAACGCTTCAATCCTGAGTTTTTTTCAATATACTGCTTAAGTTTGAAAAAATTGATTAAAACTCATACGGAGAGAGAACAATGACTGACATCGTAATTGTCAATGGTGCACGTACAGCCATGGGTGGCTTTCAGGGTAGTCTTGCAAGTGTAACTGCGCCCGAACTGGGTGCGGTCACCATTAAAGAAGCCATTGCCCGTGCGGGTCTGCAACCAACAGATATTGAAGAAGTCATTATGGGTTGTGTACTTCCGGCAGGCTTAAAACAAGGCCCCGCACGTCAAGCAATGCGTCAAGCTGGTCTTCCAGATTCTACTGGCGCTGTAACCATTAATAAATTATGTGGTTCAGGCATGAAAGCCGTCATGCAAGCTGCAGATATGATTAAAGCCGGTTCTGCAAATATCGTGGTTGCAGGTGGCATGGAATCCATGACCAATGCTCCTTATGTATTGCCAAAAGCACGTGGCGGTTTCCGTATGGGTCACGGTGAAATCAAGGACCATATGTTTCTGGATGGCTTGGAAGATGCTGAAACAGGTCGCTTGATGGGTTCATTTGCCCAAGATATGGCAAATACTAAAGGTTATACCCGCGAGCAGATGGATGATTTTGCGATTCGCTCATTAAAGCGTGCGCAAACTGCGGTCAATGAAGGCTACTTTGCTGATGAAATCGTGCCTGTAACAGTTAAAACCCGTAAAGGTGATGTAGTCGTTGATAAAGACGAACAGCCGTTCAATGCCAACATCGATAAAATTCCAACTTTGCGTCCTGCTTTCGCTAAAGACGGTACGATTACGGCGGCTAATGCCAGCTCGATTTCAGATGGTGCATCAGCTTTAGTAATTACCTCGGCTGACAATGCAGCAGCAAAAGGGTTGAATCCTTTGGCTAAAATTGTTGCCTATGCATCGAATTCGCAACATCCATCTGAGTTTACTATTGCTCCAGTCGGTGCAATCCAGAAAGTGCTAGATAAAACTGGATGGGCCGCTTCTGATGTCGACCTTTGGGAAATCAATGAAGCCTTTGCCATGGTGACCATGTGCCCAATCGATGAGTTCAAGCTAGATCCTGAAAAAGTCAACATCAATGGCGGTGCATGTGCTCTCGGCCATCCTGTGGGTTCAACCGGTTCACGTATTATCCTGACTTTGATTCATGCGCTGAAACGTACGGGTGGCAAGAAAGGCATCGCTGCACTCTGTATCGGTGGTGGTGAAGCAACTGCTGTAGCGATTGAATTACTCTAACCTCTTCTCTCACCCCATCCCTCTCCCATATAAGGAGAGGGAGTTAAAAATCCTCCTGATCTGGAGGATTTTTTTCGCTTACATTTTGATAAAGCTTGCTCACGCAAAATACCCCAAAGTGGCGTAGATTAAAGCAAGCAAAATAAAAAGGGAGTTCTCCCATGCAACTGAATCATTACCTCAATTTCCAAGGTCAGGCTGAAGCAGCCTTTAACTTTTATAAATCAGTTTTTGGAGGCGAATTTTCAAGTCTGAGTCGTTATGGTGAAATGCCAACTGAAGAAGGTGTCACACTGTCGGAAGCGGATCAAAATAAAATCCTGCATATCTCACTTCCCATTAACGAATTTACAGAACTGATGGCATCCGATACGAATGATCAATTTTGCGCGCAAACCCATACCGTGTTCACGCAAGGTAATAACCACTATATTTCCATTAACTTAGATGCCAGCGAACAAGCTGAAGCACAATGACTTTTTAATGCTTTATCGGTGAATGGTCAAATTGAGATGCAGCTAGAAAAAACCTTTTGGGGCGCACTTTATGCCGCCTTAAGCGATCAGTTTGGAATTCACTGGATGATCAACTGTCAACTTGAAGAAAATTAAAGGTTTTTATCAAGATATAAAAAAGCCGAAATCAATCCGGCTTTTTGACAGCAACTTAATTTAAATTAAGCACCTGTTTGATAATGTGCCTGTGCAACCGCAGTTGATGCCTGGTACGGATTTTTGAAATCATTCAAACCGGCAGCCGCTTCTTGAATATCTTTACCTTCCTTAATCAAGAAAATATTGAAACTAACCTTTACGTGACCGTTTTCTTTTCCGTTCCTCTAAAATTTTCTTTCTACCTTTATCTGTAAGATAAAAATACTCCCCCGAATAAGTATCATCCAACATACCTTTACGAACTAAGCTTCTTATTAAATATCTCTTTTCAGTTTCATCCACTCCAGAAATATTATTAATGTCATATCCCTGACTAGGTGATTTTGCAAAAAATTCTAAAAGCTCATACTCATGTGATGCAATTTTTTGATCCCTATTCGCATAAAGAGTTTTTAAGAATGAGCTTAATGAAACTATTAAACTTAAGATCAAAAAGAGTCCACAAAATATGCTTGAACCAAAAAATACATTCCGCCACGTATTAGGCAAATCAATATTTTCTGTTATTTCAGACAAGTAAAGCATTGCGAGACTTCCCAACACAATTACCAAAGCAATTAATTTGTCTGTTTTTAAAATTTTCAGCCATTCAGTCCAGTTCATATTTAAATTCTTATAATTTAATTATTAAAGTTATGAAAAAAGCTGAACCTAAGTCCAGCTTTTAATTGGTATTTTTTAAATCAAGCACCTGTTTGATAATGTGCCTGTGCAACCGCAGTTGATGCCTGATACGGATTTTTGAAATCATTCAAACCGGCAGCAGCTTCCTGAATATCTTTACCTTCTTTAATCACGAAAGTGTCGAAACCAGAACGCTTCATGTAGTTCAACACATCTTTGAACACATCCCCAGTGGCACGTAGTTCGCCCTGAAAACCCTGGCGACGAAGAAGTGCTGCAAATGAATAACCACGGCCATCATTAAAACCGGCAAACTCGATAAAGATTGCGTCTAGCTGGTCCAGTGGAAATTCATGGTTTTCAGGAGAAGCATCGACAGTTAAGTACAATGCTTTTTTACCTGATACATTGCCAATCTGGTCTAACTGGTCCACAGTCAGAACCACATCACCCTGCGGCAAAACACCATCTTCACCAATCAATTGATAGGTATTGTCTGCAATCGTGCCATCTTTAGAGAGCACTTGAAGTGCGGTATTAAGCATATGCACGCTCCTTGAAGGGTTGAATGCCGACACGGCGATAAGTATCGATAAACTCTTCACCATCCTGACGCAGGTCAAGATAAGTATTCAGAATTTCTTCTACGATATCTGGTACGACTTCGGCTGCAAATGATGGACCAAGAATGTCGCCAATTGACGCATCATGATCCGCATTTCCACCAAGCGTAATCTGGTAGAATTCTGCGCCTTTCTTGTCTACACCTAGAATACCGATATTACCAACGTGGTGATGACCACAAGCATTCATACAGCCTGAGATATTGAGATCCAATTTACCTAAATTGTAAATCGTATCCAGATCATCAAAACGGCGGGAAATCGCTTCAGAAATCGGAATGGATTTCGCATTGGCCAATGAACAGAAGTCACCGCCCGGGCAGCAAATGATGTCGGTTAAGAAACCGATATGCGCACGTGCCAGGTTATTTTGGTCAAGGGTTTGCCATACAGCGAACAAATCTTTTTGTGGTACATCGACCAGGGAAATGTTTTGTTCATGCGTGGTACGCAGCTCACCGAAAGTGTACTGATCTGCAAGGTCTGCAATCAGGTTCATTTCTTCGGTGCTAACATCACCCGGTGCAATTCCGGCACGTTTCAGTGAAATCGTCACGATGCGATAACCTTTCACTTTATGTGCATTGGTATTAATGTTGAACCACTGTTTGAATTTTGGATATTGTGCAAACAGTTCAGTGAAATCTTCATCTGCATAATCTTGGTAGTCAAATGGCGTGAAGTTCTCATCCATTTTTGCCAAAGTGTCTGCATCGATTTTCAGTGTTTTAATCGTATGCTCAAATTCAGCTTCAACTTTCTCGGCAAATACGGCTGGTGTTAAGGCTTTTACCAGAATCTTGATACGCGCTTTATATTTGTTGTCGCGACGGCCATGCAAGTTATACACACGAAGTACTGCTTCCAAATAAGCAATCAGGTCTTCACGTGGCAAGAACTCACGAATAAAGCTACCAATCACTGGCGTACGGCCGAGGCCACCACCGACTTTGATTTTATAGCCCATTTCGCCTGCTTCATTACGCACGATATACACACCGATATCGTGGAATGCAGTTGCTGCACGATCGGTTTCTTCAAGCGCAGAGACTGCAATCTTGAACTTACGTGGTAAGAAAGCAAATTCCGGATGGAAGGTTGACCATTGACGGATCAATTCACAAGTCGGACGCGGATCGGCAATTTCACCTGCAACCACACCTGCATACTGGTCAGTCGTGGTATTACGGATACAGTTACCTGAAGTCTGGATCGCATGCATTTGCACAGTGGCCAGTTCAGCCAGCATATCCGGCACATTTTCCAGCGCAGGCCAGTTAAACTGGATGTTTTGACGGGTCGAAATATGCGCGTAGCCACGGTCATATTCTTTTGCCAAATCAGCCACTTTACGAAGTTGTTTTGAGTTCATCAAACCATATGGCACGGCAATACGTAACATTGGCGCATAACGCTGTACGTACAGACCATTTTGCAGACGAAGCGGACGATACTCATCTTCAGTGAGTTTACCGGCTAAATAACGTTCCGTTTGGTCACGGAACTGTGCAACACGTTCATTAATCAGTTGCTGATCGAAATCAGTATATAAATACATGGCGTACAGCTAGTAGTTTCTATTATATCGCCGGCAAGGATAGCGAGATTGAACCTATCAATAAAATGCTTTTTATACATATTTCATAGCGGTTTTATTGATAAGCCTGCCAAAGTTTCACGGATCTCAGTGTTTACAGCATTGGATTAAATTTAAAGTAATAATGATTAAATTCTTCAATCATTATTACTTATTTTCATATAGAAAGATTTCTCTCTCTACTCTATTAACACTTTAAAAATTCTACCAATTTTGACTCTCTCCCAATTGCTGCCCTACAAATTCATAACGTATCGTGGAACGTGAAAATTTAATCGGGCAAGCCAGTTGTGCTTCGGTTTGCTGACTATTGGATTTGAGTGGCACCTGTACAACCCATCCCCGCTGCTGGGCCAGATCAGAATGTAAAGCTTCTTCAAGTTTGAGTACCGGTTCGACACAGACGTCTAGCGCGGCAAACAGCGTTTGCCATGCAGCCAATGACTTGGTCTTGATTTTATTCTGAATCGCCTGTTTCACCGCAGCATGATCTTCAGCGGCATAAGAAGCACCTTTTTCCAAAACAATCGGCAGCTCTAAAGCCTGTGCCAGCCCCTGCATAAATTGTGGTTCCAGACTGCCAATCGACAAATAACGCCCATCCTGGGTTTCATAATAGTCGTAAAAAGTACCGCCATTCAGATACCCTGATTCAGGCCGTTGATGCTGATTGCCAGCCAGACTGGCAGAAGCCGCCAAATTATTCATCGTCACCACGCAATCGGTCATGGAAATATCAATATATTGCCCTTTGCCACTTTGTTGGCGTTCAATCACCGCAGCCAGAATCGCAATCACGGCATGCATGGAACCACCTGCAACATCGGCGACCTGAATTCCCAAGGCAGGTGGACCATTTTCAATCCGGCCACTGTGTCCGGCAATTCCAGATAAAGCCAGATAATTAATGTCGTGCCCTGCCTTATCTTTATATGTGCCAGTTTGGCCATAACCGGTAATGGAACAGTAAATCAGTTTCGGATTAATTTCGCTCAAGGTTTGATAGTCTAGCCCAAGACGTTGCATCACCCCGGGACGGAATTGCTCAATCACAATGTCATAATCTGCAATCCTGGATTTAACCAGTTCAATATTCGTAGGATCTTTCAAATCCAGTGCAACCGATTGCTTGTTTCGATTCAAATAACTTTGTGAAGTGGCCTGTCCATTGGCAAAAGGTGGCATTAATCGCAACAGGTCCGGTCGGGTTGGTGATTCAATATGCACAACTTCTGCACCTAAATCAGCAAGATATAATGTGGCAAACGGGCCGGGTAAAAGTGTAGAAAAATCTAGGATTTTCAATCCTTTTAATACATATGACATTGGAGTATTTGCTCTACTTATATTGCTTTTTTCAGCATCTTAGGCACATAAATGCATAAAAACAATGTCATGTTCAGCCATTTACCTTGATAGTTTCGGCAATCTAATATGTAAGAAAATGGCAAAGGTATTCTTGTAAATTGCCATTGCTTTATTATTTTTCGTCATTTAGGTCAATTATTAGTGAACATTAAAGAGACTGAAGGATTAAACATGAGTCGCGATACGATCAGTATCCACTTCGTCAATGCAGCCTTATCTGGCGTTAAGCGTCTGGGCATGGATGTCGATACTTTATTGTCTCACGTCGGGATTGAAGCAGAATTGCTGCATCAGCCCAAAGCGCGTATTTCGCCTGAACAATATACCCGCTTTATTAAAATGTTGTGGATGGTAACCCAGGACGAGCATGTCGGCTTTGACAAACAGCAACGCCGTCTGGGTACGTTTGCGATCATGTGCCAGCTGATCATTCATGCCAAAACTCTGGGTGATGCACTGGAACTGTCTTCCCAGTTCTACAAACTCTTTGGTGATGACTGGTCGGTGACCCTGGAACGCGACAAACACGAAGCACGTCTGGTTCCGCTGATTCCAAATGCGATGGATCCGGATCATTTCATTACTGAAAGCATGCTGATGATCTGGCATGGCTTGGCGTCTTGGCTCATTGAGCGTCGCCTGCCACTGGAACGCGTGCATTTTAGCTACCCTCGTCCAGACCATGCCGATGAATATGATGCCTTATTCTTTGCGCCGGTAATGCAGTTCGATATGCCACGCACCGAGATCACTTTTGCTGCGGATTATCTGGATTTGCCAATTCGCCAGAATGAAGAAACTCTGGAAGAATTTTTGAAAGCAGCGCCGGCCCAACTGCTGGTGAAATTCAAAAATACCAATTCACTGACTTCTAGAATCCGTGATGTGCTGAAGAGCCAGATTGGTGAAGAAATGCCAACCTTGAATGATGTGGCATCGATGTTATATCTATCACCGCAAACCTTGCGTCGCCGTCTGGCAGCCGAAGGCAAAAGCTATCAAGGCGTGAAAGATGCATTGCGACGTGATGCCGCAATTCACCTGTTACTTAACCCTGATCTTACCCTTGAAGATGTCGCACAACAGGTCGGTTTCAGTGAAACCAGTACCTTCCACCGTGCTTTCAAAAAATGGACAGGTGTGACTCCGGGTCTGTATCGTCAATTACATGGCTATCATTAATCAAGTAATGCCGCAAAAGAGCATGTAATAATAAAACCAGTTCTCTCCGCCTAAGCATTAGCTTAGGCTTTTTTATAGCTAAAATTGGCTAAATCGCTCAAATGATCTGGCCCGTTCTCGTCATTGCACTTCAAAAATTAAGGATTACACTCGAATCATTAGAATAATTTTCATTAAATCAATAAAAGGAACATGCTATGAGCGAGGCATATATTATTGACGCCATTCGTACGCCACGCGGAAAAGGCAAAAAAGATGGATCTTTACATCAAGTAAAACCCATTTCATTACTGACTGGTTTACTCAATGAACTGAAAGACCGTCACGGACTGGACACCTCAAAAGTCGATGATATTGTGCTGGGTTGTGTCACCCCGATTGGTGATCAGGGGGCCGATATTGCCAAGACCGCTGCCATTGCTGCGGGTTGGGACAATGATGTCGCTGGCGTGCAAATCAACCGTTTCTGCGCTTCCGGACTCGAAGCTGTCAATCTGGCCGCACAAAAAGTCCGTTCTGGCTGGGAAGATCTGGTCGTTGCAGGCGGCGTCGAATCCATGTCCCGCGTAGCGATGGGTTCTGATGGCGGCCCTTGGGCGCTTGACCCTGAGACCAATATGGCCTGTGACTTTATTCCGCAAGGTATCGGTGCAGATTTAATTGCCACGATTGACGGTTATAGCCGTGCAGAAGTAGACCAGTTTGCCGAACAATCACAAAAGAAAGCAGCTGCCGCTCAAGCCAATGGTTACTTTAACGCATCCGTTATTCCAGTAAAAGATAAAGCCGGTGTAGTGATTCTGGATAAAGATGAATTCATCAAACCGATAACGACCGCTGAAGGCTTAGATAAACTCAATCCAAGTTTCGCCACTATGGGGCAAATGGGCTTTGATGCAATTGCCCTGCAAAAATATCCTGAAGTCGGTGCTGTCAATCATGTGCATCATGCCGGGAATTCCTCAGGCATTGTCGATGGTGCGGCTGTGGTTTTGATCGCATCGGAACAAGCAGTAAAAGAACAAGGTCTGAAGCCACGTGCCAAAGTACTGGCGACGGCATTGGTCGGTGCAGATCCGACCATTATGCTGACCGGCCCTGCCCCGGCTGCTCGTAAGGCCTTGGCTAAGGCGGGTTTAACGATTGATGATATTGACCTGTTTGAAGTCAATGAAGCTTTTGCTGCCGTGGTGATGCGCTTTATCAATGAAATGAAGGTTGATCCTGCCAAGGTGAATGTCAACGGCGGTGCAATTGCCATGGGACATCCACTCGGTGCAACTGGTGCGATGATTTTAGGGACATTACTGGATGAGTTAGAACGCCAGGGCAAAAAGCGGGGTCTGGCTACACTTTGTGTGGGTGGCGGTATGGGCATCGCAACCATTATTGAACTGGTATAAGGAGAAAAATAATGAGCGCAATTCAATATCAAAAAAATGAAGATAATATTGTTATTTTAACGTTTGATTCTCCAAACCAGTCTGCCAATACCATGAATGCCGACTTTCGCACGGCACTGGATGAAGTCGTTGCCCAGTTACAAGCAGATGAAGATATTGCCGGGATTATTTTCCGTTCAGCGAAAAAAACTTTCTTTGCTGGCGGTGATCTGGATGAACTGATTCAAGCTACTCCTGAACATGCAACTGAATTCTTCAATATGATTGAAGAGATGAAAGCCAAACTACGCTATATTGAAACTCGCGGTATTCCTGTGGTTGCTGCACTGAATGGTACGGCGCTTGGCGGTGGCTGGGAAATTGCCCTGTGTGCCCATCACCGTATTGCCCTGAATGACCCTAAAAGCAAATTTGGCCTGCCTGAAGTCACACTGGGTTTATTACCAGGTGGCGGTGGTATCGTCCGTAGCATCCGCCTGCTCGGTCTGCAAAATGCCCTTCCTTTATTGATGGAAGGCAAACAGTTTGGAGTCGATAAAGCCAGATCTTTAGGGTTGATTCACGATCTCACAGACAGTACCGATGAACTGTTGAAAAAGGCCATTGCTTGGATCAAAGCCAATCCAAAATCTCAGCAGCCATTCGATGTAAAAGGCTATAAAATTCCGGGTGGTAGCCCTTCGACACCAGCAGTTGCCCAGATGCTGGCAATCGCTCCGGCGATGCTGCGCGATAAAACCAAAGGCTGCTACCCTGCACCTGAAGCGATCATGTCGGCTGCAGTAGAAGGTGCACAGGTCGATGTCGATACAGCCCTGACCATTGAATCACGTTACTTTACTTATCTTGCCATCGGTCAAATTTCTAAAAATATGATTGGCACCTTCTGGCATGGCCTGAATGCGATCAAGTCCGGTGCCAGTCGCCCTCAAGGTATTGAAAGATGGAAAGCCACGAAAGTCGGTATTCTAGGTGCGGGCATGATGGGTGCTGGGATCGCCTATGCCACTGCCAGCAAAGGCATTCCAGTGGTGCTAAAAGACATTTCAATCGAAGCGGCTGAAAAAGGCAAAGCCTACAGCCAGAAACTGCTGGATAAAAAAGTCGCTCAAGGGCGTTTAACGGCCGAGAAACGAGATCAGGTTCTGGGTCTGATTCAAGCGACTGCATCGAATGAAGATCTAGCGGGTTGTGACCTGATCATTGAAGCCGTCTTTGAAAATCCCGCGCTCAAGGCTCAAGTCACGCAAGAGGCAGAGCAATATCTTATCAGCAACGGGATGATGGCTTCGAATACCTCGACCCTGCCGATCACAGAATTAGCCCAGGCTTCAAAAAATGATCAGAACTTTATCGGCCTGCATTTCTTCAGTCCGGTCGATAAAATGCAGCTAGTCGAAATTATCAAAGGTAAAAATACCTCGGCAGAAACGCTGGCCAAAGCTTTCGATTTCGTGCAGCAGATTGGCAAATTACCGATTGTGGTGAATGACAGCCGTGGCTTCTTTACCAGCCGCGTGTTTGGCACCTTTGTACAGGAAGGCTTGCGTCTGCTGGCAGAAGGCGTACATCCGGCACGAATTGAAATGGCAGCTCTCAAAGCCGGTATGCCGGTAGGCCCGTTGGCGATTCAGGATGAAGTGTCCTTGACCCTGTCTGAACATGTGGCCAATGAAAGATACAAAGCTTTAGGAGCACAAGGTCAGACCATCACTAAATCACCTGCGGATGACGTGATTCACAGCATGATTCACGAATTTAACCGTAAAGGTAAGGCCGCAGGCGCAGGTTTTTATGATTATCCGGCCGATGCCAAAAAGCAGCTCTGGTCTGGTCTCAGCCACTGGAAAAAAGACAACGATATTTCTGAACAGGAAATGATTGACCGCTTCCTGTTTGTACAGGCACTCGATACCGTGCGCTGTCTGGAAGAAGGTGTCCTGGAATCTGTGGTCGATGCCAATGTCGGTTCTATTTTTGGTATTGGCTTTGCCGCCTGGACGGGCGGTGCTGTGCAATTCCTGAATCAGTATGGTTTAGCCAAAGCCGTGACCCGTGCCAAAGTACTTGAAAATAAATATGGCGAACGCTTCAAAGCCCCACAACTCCTCAAAGATCGCGCAGCACACGCTCAGCCGATTCAATAATTTGAGCACTTAAATAAAAAGAGGAACGTGTTTCCTCTTTTTTATCTTCCAGATTTGCTTCAAGCAATGAACAGAGTCATGTGATGACAGATTTTGATCTGCTTTTTGATCAATTTATGTTATAAAGTTACATAAGTTTGGTATCCACGTGGGTAAGACCTATGACTGATCACAGTTCACCTGAAAAATCTCCTTGGGGTTGGAAAGCACTTATTATCTTCTGTATTTTAGGTGGATTATTCATGCTTATTTTTTGGCTCGCGATAAGTAATGAACCGGATTACATGCCAAGCCAGCAAAATAAACAGACTACCCAGCAACACGCTTTTAAAAATGCACCAACGATGTCTCCAGAAGCGCTTGCCAAAGCGCAGGCGGATCGTGAAGCACGTGAAGCTACCAATACGGCTCATCCAGGTACGACAGCTGCTGAACACAATATGTCAGCTGAAGAACATGCCAATATGGATAATGCCGAGCACAGCTCAAATGCAGCACATAGCCACTGATCCAGATTCAGTCTATGCATAAAAAAGCGAGGTCAATGCCTCGCTTTTTCGTATTTGAATGGCTGAAAATTAAAGCTTTAAATACATATCAATATGCGGAATTCCACAATCCAGATATTCATCACCTTGAGCTTCAAATCCCAGCGCTTGATAGAAGCCAATGGCGTGCACTTGCGAAGACAGCTTTACCAACTTACGCTGCTCTGCACGCGCATAGTCAATCACGGCCTGCATCAAGCGCTGACCAACACCGAAACCGCGTGCTGTTGTTAGGACTGCAACCCGACCGATACTATTATTTGACAATAAGCGTGCTGTAGCAATCGCCTGATCCTGCTGAAAAACAATGAAATGTACAGCAACCGCATCCTCAGCATCCCACTCATCTTCAGCTGCTATATGCTGTTCTTGAATAAATACGGCTTCACGAATCATTTTGGCAGGCGTTGCCAAATCCTTCCAGCTGCCGGACACTATTTTCAATTCTGGATTATTTAGCATTTAGAACCAATTCCCTGCTGATCCCATTGATCATTAAGCAACAATTCCAGTGAATGTTTCTGGATCCCATACATCTCTTTTAGTGCCTGGATTTGTGCCAGAACTTCCTGATCGGGTTGTTGATAGTCTTTGCGTTTTGTCGCCAGAATCATTTTATTTTTACTGGTATGTTCCAGCGCCACAAATTCAAAAACTTTGGTTTCATAACCATAAGCTTTGAGCAGTAAAGCACGAATGGTATCGGTCAACATTTCTGCCTGCTGTCCGGCATGAATACCAAACTGTAACATCGGGCTGAGGACTTTTGGCGCCTGCAACTGCGGACGCAATTCCTTATGACAACACGGTGCACACATGATCATCTGTGCATTCAGGCGAATCCCGCTATGAATCGCAAAATCTGTTGCTACATCACAGGCATGTAAGGCAATCATCACATCCAGACGTTCTGGCGCATAGGTACGCACATCCCCCTGGAAAAAGTCCAGCTGATCAAAACCAGATTGCTGCGCGACATTCTGGCAGAATTCAACCATTTTCGGATTAAGCTCTACCCCCGTGACATGCGGCGTTTGACCATGTTTTTGCATATAGTCATATAAAGCACAGGTCAGATAGCCTTTACCCGAACCAAAATCCACCACGCGCAGGCCTTCGGCTTGTGGCTTAATCTGCGCCAGGGCACCTGAGAAAATTTCCACAAACTTATTAATCTGCTTCCATTTGCGCGCCATGCTCGGAATAATTTGCGCTTTTTGATCGGTAATCCCGAGATGCTGGAGAAAGATACTGTCCTGATCGACAAAACGTTGTTTAATCCGGTCATGACCTTGTTCAGCAGGCTTCGCCTGATTCATCGCTACTTTATGTTTACTGCGCGTTAACATGGCTTTTTTCTTGTTTTTTTTCAGCTGTAATTCTTCATCGACGGTGATCAGATTGGCTTGTTTGCAACACGCCAGTAGTGAAGTAACCTGAAATAATGCTTCATCCAAAGGATAATTCTTGGTGACATCCTGCGTCTTGTAACGATACAGGCAGCTCAATACGCGCTGTTCATTTAATGTAATGACTCGCAAGGTCATTTTTTCTAAATCCTGCAGTTCACCTTTATACTGGCTTAAGATCAGGCGATCAAATTGATCCCTTTCAACAGCTTGCTGAAAGGTGTCCAAGAATTGCTGTTCCTGATCTGAGAGAGTTGCCAACGTTGACATAGATAAAACCTGAAATGAATTGCGCATCAAGTTTAAATCTTCTTAACCTAAAAGCAAAATTGAATTACTATACAAGTGTATATTTGAAGAAGAATGACAATCATGCAGAATGCTCCACTGGTTCCAGATTATGATCAAAATGAGGAACGGATTAACTATATTAGTCATGGCGTAGGTGCCGGACTGTCCATTGTTGCTGGTATTCTTTTGATTATTAAAGGGTCTTACCTAAGTACTGGACAATGGATTGGACTATGGGTTTATGCGCTGAGCATGATTCTGTTATTTTCTGCTTCGATGCTCTATCACATGGCCACTGCAGCAGACCGCCGTTATTTTTATAAAAAAATCGATCATACTGCGATTTATTATTTAATCGCCGGAACTTATACCCCTTTCCTGTCGATTGCCATTCCGACTGCCAAAGCCCAGTATTTATTGATTGCACTGTGGGTGATTGCCCTTCTTGGAACACTTTTCAAGTTCGTTTTCATTCATCGTTTCCAGAAACTTTCTTTGGCTGCTTATCTGGCCATGGGCTGGCTGGCACTACTGGTGATTGATGATATGCAGCAATATTTAAGTGCTCAATCTTTAACCTTTCTCATCATTGGTGGACTCGCTTATACCGTGGGTGCATTGTTTTACGCTTTAAAAAGAGTAAGATATACCCACGCTATCTGGCACATATTTGTATTGATAGGCGCAGGATCACATTTTCTGTCTATCTATCTTTACGTGATTTAATCATCTCCTTTTTCATTTCAGTGACCCTGAGCGAGTTGAAGCGAGAAGATTGCAGTTGTTTTTTTAAAAAATTACGCCTTTTTTAAAAAGATTACGCTTTTAAAACTAAGTTTTTTTATTTTTAGTAAGTGTAAGGTTTTCCATGGCGTCGTCTAATTCTGCTGCTCAGCCAGCACAAAATTCAAAATTTCGCGTTTTAACAGCAAGCTTGGTAGGCACCACAATCGAGTTTTTCGATTTTTATATTTATGCCACCGCTGCTGTCATTATTTTTCCGTATCTGTTCTTCCCTGCAAGTACAGATCCGATGACCGCAACTATTCAGTCTCTTGCGACTTTTGCGATTGCCTTTATTGCCCGTCCTATTGGGGCAGCATTATTTGGTCATTTAGGTGACCGGATCGGACGAAAAGCCACCTTGGTTGCAGCTTTGCTAACTATGGGGATTTCAACCGTTGCGATTGGCCTATTACCCACTTATGCGCAAATCGGGATTGCTGCGCCACTCCTGCTTGCACTGTGCCGTTTAGGTCAGGGCTTGGGTCTGGGCGGTGAATGGTCAGGTGCGGTACTGCTTGCGACCGAAAATGCGCCTGAAGGCAAGCGTGCCTGGTATGGCATGTTCCCGCAACTGGGTGCTCCAATTGGCTTTATTCTGGCGACAGGTTCTTTCCTGACCCTTGGTGCTTTCATGTCTGAAGCGGACTTTATGGCGTGGGGCTGGCGTATTCCGTTTATCTCAAGTGCCTTGTTGGTAATTATGGGTTTATGGATCCGTTTAAAACTGCATGAAACACCGGCTTTCCAGAAAGTGCTGGATAAACAAAAAGAAGTGAATGTTCCTTTTGTTCAGGTATTCAAAAAGCATTCCCGCATGCTGGTTCTGGGCACGATTGCTGCAATCTGTACATTCGTTGTGTTCTACCTCACTACGGTATTTGCACTGCAATGGGGAACCAAACAGTTAGGTTATTCTCGTGAAGAATTCCTGCAATTGCAGTTAGTTGCAACCCTATGTTTTGCTGCCTTTATCCCGCTTTCAGCAGTATTAGCCGAGAAATTTGGCCGTAAGACTACTTCGATTGCGGTATGTGTCATTTCTGCGATCTTCGGTATCTTCTTTGCAGATATGCTTGAATCTGGCAGCACCTTGGTGGTGTTCCTGTTCTTGTGTATTGGTCTGGCCATCATGGGCTTAACTTATGGGCCAATCGGTACGGTATTGTCTGAAATTTTCCCGACTTCAGTTCGTTATACCGGTTCTGCATTAACCTTTAACCTGGCAGGCATTTTCGGTGCATCCTTTGCTCCGTTAATCGCAACCAAACTGGCAACTGCCTATGGTTTGTCTGCAGTTGGTTATTACCTGACCGCAGCCTCTATCCTGTCGCTGGTCGCATTTTTGCTGATTCGTGAAACCAAGAATGATGATGTAAATAATCAGATCTAAAGTTTTAGATAGATTCAGAAGCCAGCATTCAATGCTGGCTTTTTTTATGATTTCACAACAAAACTCTGCTACTGATCTGCTGAAGTTTGCTCAACAATCAAATGGACTCAATTCCAAAAAATGAGGCAAGATCATGCAGGAGCTTATTGAATCCCTGTCGCAGGAGCAGTTGGTCAATATCATTATTTTGCTGGAAGATGATAAAAAATTAGAAGCTGTACGCTATATCACCGAGCATACGCCTCTGGATGAAGATCAGGCGCTACAAGTGATTGAAGAAATTGTGCGTGAGTACGATGTAGTCATGAAAAATGAAACGATAGGGCCGCGCTTTAGTGATGATGCCGGTGAGATTGACCTGGTGACGCCCCCGCTTGAAATTCCAACCCATCCGAGCCTGAATATACCAACAGAGGCCGAATTCACCGCACAGCAATTACGTGAAGAAGTTCCAACCCGAAAAATCGAAAAGAAAATCTGGATGATGGCGGCCATCGCAGTCGTGTTGCTGATTCTGGTCTGGATCATCAGTTAACGCGGTACAGCACGCCGACTGAATTTAAATCAGTTCAATAATATCAATGGTAGGTGGCACCCGGAAACGGAAAGGTACACCGACCAAGCCGGTACCGACAGTGACGAACACATCTGCATGTTCATGACGGTACATGCCCTTTTTATGCCCCAAAATTGAAACTTTTTTCATGACGTAATCGGTCAGCCAAGGCAGCTCTACCTGTCCGCCATGAGTATGTCCAGACAGCATTAGAGGGCGCGTCGGCAGTTTCGGAATCATATCGACTGTATCCGGGTTATGCGAAAGAATGACCCAAGGCTTGTCCTGAGGCAGGTCGGGCAAACTGCGCATATCGGCTTTTCCAGCCCAGAGATCACCTACGCCCAAGAGACGAAATTCATCAAATTCAACAATTTGACCTTCAATATCCATGACCTGATTGACTTGCAGTGCATAGTGCAACAGTTCCCGAATCGGCGGTCCGGGATATTGCTCATCATGATTACCATTGACCGAATAAACAGGAGCGTGAATCTCTTTTAAAACTGCCAGTTCCTGTGTCAGTTTATTTTCTGGCTCATAAGTCCAGTCGCCAGCAACCACCACCAAATCAGGTTGAATATGATTTAATTTGTGTACAATTTGTCGCAACTGCCGCTCATGACCCGAAAACAGACCGATATGCAAGTCTGCAATCAGGGCGATTTTCACCGGCTGCTTTAAACGTTTATCTGCATTGATCTGATATTGTGTCGTTTTCACTTGAATTAAATACGGCTCGATAAAGCGGGCATAAGTCAGAACCCCACTGAGCAAAAATACAAAAATAGCTTCATGCAGTGAATAATAACCCGTCCATCCAGCATAAATACTGAAGAAAACCAAAGGGATCAATAAATAGGCAAGATAAAACGCCAGCAAATGACCAAAAGCTTTAAAGGGATGAATGGTTTCGGTACGTGATTGGCTCGACCATGCCTGAGCCACAGCCCAGATGGCTAAAATCGCCATTCCCAGATAAAAATAAAACAGTACGGAATTCGAATCCCACATAAATTGGCCTTATTCAGTCGAGCAGCAGATTACTGGCTTTATATTTATCTTTTCATAGCTGGCAATTATACTCAATTCTAATTTTTCATTCTTCGACTTATATGGCCACTGCTCCCCGCGATCAAGTTCATCTTCAATCCTCAGGTTTTATACGCACTCATCGCTATAAAGCCGGCATTTTACTGAGCTGTAGCCTGGTTCTAGGTCTGCCTGCATGTAGCACCTTACCCAAGCAAACCGAACAGCCAAGCCAGATGGCATTTGAAACGGATACATCGCAAACCAGCCTGGCACAAATTGTTGAACCTTTACGTGACCAGAACATCGGTCTGACCGGCTATCGCGTGCTGTATGATCCGCTTGAAGCACTGGCTGCTCGGATTCAGCTGATTAATAAAGCGGAACGCAGTCTGGATCTGCAATATTACATCTGGGATAACGACCGGATCGGTGCCCTCGCCCTGCATGCGATTATTCAGGCAGCAGATCGAGGCGTAAAAGTGCGCCTGTTGATGGATGACAATAATGCCAAGAAAATGGAAGGGATTTATCTGGCCTTGAACCAGCATCAAAATATCGATGTCAGACTGTATAATCCCTATCGCTTTCGTAAATACCGCGCCATGGACATGGTGCTGGATTTAAAGCGCATTAACCGCCGCATGCACAATAAAAGCTTTATTGTCGATAACCAGATTGCCTTGATTGGCGGGCGCAATATGAGTAACCAGTATTATAATGTCAGTGAAAGCTATCAGTTCTCTGATGTCGATGTGATGCTGGTCGGTGCAGCATCGGATGAAATCATTCATTCCTTCGATGAATACTGGAATGATGATTATGCCTATCCGGTACAAGAGGTGGTGAATCCACGGCATCATGGCTTACGTTTTCCAAGCTTAAAACAACAGCTAGAAACCCATAGTCAGGATCCAGCCACTCAAAATTATCTGGATCTGGCCAATCGTTCCAGAGCCTTTGACCAATGGCTGGAACAAAACATTCAGCTGGATTGGGTGGAAGCCGAAGTAGTCAAAGATCCACCGAGCAAAATCAAAGCCAAGGCCAAAACCGAAGAACACCTGAATTTCCAGTTATTACAGCGGCTGGAAAAACCTGAACAAAGTGTCGATATTGTCTCTGCCTATTTTGTTCCGGAAAAAATCGGCGCAGACCGTTTAAAGAAATTGGCGAATGAGAATATCAAGGTTCGTGTCCTGACCAACTCTTTTAAGGCCAATGACGTTGCCGTAGTGCATGCTTTTTATGCCAAAT
The DNA here is from genome assembly GCF_024129685.1 of Acinetobacter lwoffii. Taxonomy (GTDB): domain Bacteria; phylum Pseudomonadota; class Gammaproteobacteria; order Pseudomonadales; family Moraxellaceae; genus Acinetobacter; species Acinetobacter lwoffii_X. The sequence continues at coordinate 158,697 of NZ_JAMXXL010000003.1, forward strand.
ATCGTCAGGATCTATTGGAAAATGGGGTGCAGCTGTATGAGTTTCTAGCAGCCCCAGAAGCTAATCACCTAAATGCCAATACTGAGGAAATTTCGAAAAAAGCTAAAGTCAGCCTGAAAGGACTGAGCCGTTCCAGCCTGCATGCCAAACTGATGGCACTGGATCAAAAACAGGTGTTTATTGGTTCTTTTAACTTTGATCCGCGTTCAGCCTATTTGAATACTGAAATTGGCGTGTTGCTGAACAGTCCGTCTTTGGCACGTGCAGTACACGACACCATGGACAAAAATTTAAGCAAATATGCGTATAAACTGGTGCTGGATGCGAATCAGAACATTAACTGGAAAATCAAGAAAGCCAATGGTGACGTTCAAACGTTTACCAAAGAACCAAAAATGAAATGGTATCAGAAAGCTGGACTTAAACTGGTGTCGTGGCTGCCTATTGAAGGCTTTATGTAAGTTTGATTCTTTGAACAAAAACCATAAAAAAGCCTCTTATTGAGGCTTTTTCAATACCCGTGACTGAAGTTCAACTAGGCCAGTCTGCATTTTTTCCTGGACCACACGGGTAAGGCTTTCAACCGTATGCCCTTCCGTGGCAATTGCAGGTAAAGCCACTAAATGTGCAATGACTTGCGGCATTTCCAGTACTTTTTTGACATGGGCAGCAAAACTGATGTCATTGACAAACGGCGCAACCATATCCAGTTCGCCCTGCTGATTCACATAACAAATCAGACAGATTTGTACAGGACGCTGCGCTTCAATCGCGGCGCCTAAAATCCGGCCATGCACTTTTTTGATGGCTCGTCCATCAGAAGTCGTCGCTTCAGGAAAGAACAGCACCGGAATATTCTGTTTGAGAAAATCGGTAATTTGTTCACGGATCCTGACGGAATCTCCTGAACCCCGTTTAATAAATAAGGTACCCCCACCCTTGGCCAATTTGCCTAGAATCGGCCAGTTCTCGATTTCTGCTTTCGCCAGAAAAAATACGCGCGCTCCGGAACCCAGAACGGCAATATCCAGCCAAGACACATGATTACTGACCCATAAGGCGGGTTCACGTGGAATCTCGCCATGCACCTGCACTTCGATATTGAATACTTTGCATAACTGACGGCAAAAATGTTGCACATAGCGCGTATTGGTCGGGTTATTCGGATTTTTATATAAGCCATGACGAAAAACCAAGTAAAACCCTTCACTAATGGTAGCCAATGAAGCTGTGATTTTCCGGCTATACAGGAAAAACTTGGCCAAGCCTTCGATATCTGGAGTCTGGTTTTGTACAGTCGAGTTCATAAAAACGTCATTAAATCCTAAGCGAGATACAGGGAATATCCACGAATTAAACTCATTCTATACTGTTCATTCGCAACTTGCATTGATAATAAAAATCGACCAATAACATCTATATCTTCAATTTTAATTGGATTAAAAAATCATTCAAAATAAAACTATCGAAATATTAGATTGAAAAGGATCATAGCTATGCCAGATCAAACTCAGCCCGCGAACGACACACCACAGCCTTTACAAGTGCTCAAATATATTTTGGGCGGCACCTTCATCTATGCCGTGGTACTGGTAACACTTGCACAACTGTTTATCAGCGCACTTTAAACCAAAGCCGTGCTAATTCAGTATCTGCACAGCCCTTTTTCAACTACACTAAAGTTTTCAAGTGGAGATTGGCCTGAGTGGAATATTTACAACAACATCGAGGGAAAGAGCGCGTCATTCTGGTGAGTGTCAGCGTACAAATGCTGGATGACCTTGATGCTGAAGAGTTTCGTTTGCTGGCCCAGTCTGCAGATGCTGAAATTCTGGAACATATTTATGCTCAGCGGGTGAAACCCGATGCCAAATTTTTTATCGGCTCCGGCAAGGCAGAAGAAATCGCCGAACGTGTTGAAGAACTGGAGGCCAACCTGGTTATTTTTGACCATGCCCTGACCCCAGCCCAAGCCCGTAATCTGGAACAGGTGATCAAATGCCGCGTGGTCGATCGTACTGAACTGATTCTGGATATTTTTGCCCAGCGTGCCCGTACCTATGAAGGCAAGTTGCAAGTCGAACTGGCACAGCTACAACATTTATCTTCGCGTTTAATTCGTAGTCGTGGCAATCTCGACAGCCAGAAAGGCGGGATCGGTTTACGTGGCCCGGGTGAAACCCTGCTGGAAACTGACCGCCGTTTGCTGCGTATCCGTATGGGACAGCTCAAGGCACGCATTGATAAAGTCCGCCAGACCCGGATGCAAGGCCGTGTTGCTCGTCAAAAAGCTGCTGTGCCGACGGTATCTTTGGTCGGTTATACCAATGCCGGCAAGTCCACCTTGTTTAATTTACTCGCCAACAGCGATGTCTATGCAGCCGATCAGCTGTTTGCAACCTTGGACCCTACTTTACGGCGTCTGGAATGGGATGGGATTGGCAATCTGGTGCTGGCCGATACGGTAGGTTTTGTCCGTAACCTTTCCCATTCGCTGGTTGAATCCTTTAAAGCAACTTTGGAGGAAACCGTAGAAGCCACGCTGTTACTGCATGTCATTGATTCAAGCAGCCCAGAAATGCTGGAGCAGATTGAAGCTGTAGAAAAAGTGCTGAAAGAAATTGGTGCAGATGTGCCGATCTTGCAGGTTTACAATAAAATTGACTGTAGCGGTGAAGAAGCCAAAATTATTTATCGACGTCCAGGTGAACCGGAACGGGTCTATGTTTCGGCACATAGTGGCGAAGGAATTGACCTGCTGCGTAAAGCAGTACATGAGTCCTTGATGGGGCAACTACAGTCTTTCGATTTAATCTTGAAACCCGCTTATGGCAAGCTGCGCAACCAGCTCTATGGTCTGAATGTGATCCAGTCAGAACATTATGATGATGAAGGCCAACTACATCTGCATATTCGAATTGCCCCACAGAAACTGGAACAGTTGATTAAACAGGCGCATTTACCTTTAGATGAAATCCTGGGCAAACAGGCGCAGCAATTTCAACGTCCACTGGAAGCGTTTGAAATCCAGTCAAAGATCGAGTAAAACTTGATAAGTAAACTTATTAATATTAATGATCATAGCAATGAACTGGATAAAACGAATAGATTGGCCGGCATGGATCGGCACCCTTTTACTAATTATTGTCTTTCGGGAAGCTTCAGTCTGGTTAATGACCCAACTGAATCATCCTGAATTAGGTAATCTGGTCGGATTATTGAGCCTTTTAATTGCGCTGTTTACCTGGCGCTATTTTGGCAAGCTTCCTGCTCGCCTGGTCGATACCAATAACAAGCTCATGAAGGAAAGCGCCTTTGCCTTCCTGCCTGTCAGTGCAGGTGCACTGATGATGCTGGTACATATGGGCCAGAAAATTCCGGCCTTTCTGTTCATCATGTTTTTCAGCACCCTGATTCCTTTATGGATTTACGCCAAAATGGCCAAGCGCTGGTTATAGGAGTTCCGCATGTTATCTATTTTGTATGGCTTTGCGGTTACCCTCATCGCCTATCTGATTGCCAAACCCTGTAACCGGTTCATTCCGCAAATTCCCGTCATCGTGTTCAGCATGTTCTTTGTACTGGTGATTTTATTTGCGCTCGGCATTCCCTATGAAAATTACATGGATGAAGTTAATCCACTTTTCAACCATTTACTCGGCTATGTGACCGTCGCACTTGCTATCCCTTTGGCCGCGATGCGCTACGATGACTTGCCGCTCAAAGCCATTATCGGCATTTTGGTTTTTGCCAGTATCAGTGCTGTCGCCTTGCCGATGGGACTAGCTTATCTGCTGCATATGTCCTCTGCAGATATTATGGCGTTTGCTACCCGCGCAGTGACCACTCCAATTGCGATTAATATTGCCACCCTGCTGGATGCACCCATCAGCATGGTCATTCTGATCGTGATTCTTTCTGGTGTGATTGGTGCAGCTTTTTCTCCATTTATTCTGAGACATATCAATGATGAACGTGCCTCCGGACTGGCTTTAGGACTAGCCGCACATGCCATTGGTACAGCTCAGGCCTGGCAGCGTGGCAGTATTGCAGGACGTTATGCCGCATTTGGTATGGCCGTCAATGCAGTCTTTACCGCGGTCTGGTTGCCTACGTTTATACTTTATTTGCAAAAAATGTGACTAGTGAATCAAATTAATCATTTGTTTTATGTGGTAATCGTTCTTACTATAGAGTAAGAACTCTAATCCAACCTAGGAACAGATATATGAATAAGGTTCAATTTTTTTCAACTTTACTTTTAGCCTCTTTCAGCCATTTGGCCTTTGCCTCTGACCTTTCAGGCACATGGAGAAATATTGACGACAAAACTGGTTCGCCTAAAGCATTCCTCGAAATTCGTGAGACGGCTTCCGGCGTCTATGCTGCCAAGATCACAAAAATTACTCCGCGTCCTGGATATACCCCGAAAGAAAAATGTGTGTCCTGTCCTGCACCTTATACCAATAAACCTATTCTCGGTCTGGATGTGCTCACTGGCTTAAAGCACGTCGGCAATAACAGTTTTGCTCAAGGCAAGCTGCTTGATCCATTATCAGGGAATCTTTATAACACCAAGGCAAAATTAAGTGCTAATGGGAAACGTCTGATCCTACGCGGCTATATCGGCGTTTCAGCACTAGGCCGTAGTCAAACCTGGATTAAGCAGGATTAATTCCTGCTTTATTAAATAAAATGTGACGGGGTTATGCTTTAGTAGATAGAAGCTTGCATTTTAATGCATTAAGTTGTATGAATATTAAACATATGCTTTTTTCATGCAATATATATTATGAAAGTGTATTAACGTAGTTTGCGTCAACATTCACCACATGGAATTAGGTGAATGTTCATAAAAAAATAAGGATAAGGATATCGCATGTATAAAATCGCAATTTTAACTGTTTTTTCAGCTTCTTTATTCACAGGCTCTATGGCCTTTGCTCAGGAGTTATCTGGTCTTTGGCAACAGATTGATGATAAAACCGGCTCACCTAAAGCATTGATTGAAATGAAAACGCAGGCTGATGGCTCCTATACCGGAACGATTAATAAAGTCACACCTCGCCCAGGTTATACACCACGGGAAAAATGTGTCAAATGTCCACCACCTTATACCGATAAACCGATTTTGGGATTAGACGTTATTAAAGGACTGAAACCCACCACCAAAAATAACTATGCACATGGCCGGGTACTCGATCCACTCACCGGCAAAATTTATGATTTAAAAGGGCGGATTTCTGCCAATGGGAAACGACTGACTTTACGTGGATATATCGGGATCTCTGCGATTGGTCGCACACAAACCTGGATTCGCCAGGATTAATAAAAACAGCACTTTTGTGTTGGGGATATTTTATTCATCTATAAAAAAGGCATAAATATAATGAAACAAACTAAATTAGGATTAATGTTCATCGCTGCACTGATGACTGGGACTGCTTATGCACAGGATCTGACGGGCATCTGGCAGCAAATTGATGATAAAACCGGCTCACCAAAAGCAATTATTGAAATTCGTCAAAATGATAATGGGACTTTTGCTGGAAAAATTATCAAAGTGACTCCACGTCCAGGCTATACTCCACAAAAGACCTGCAATAAATGTCCCGCGCCTTATACCAATCAGCCGATCATGGGCATGGATGTATTGACTGGTTTAAAACATGTGGAAGGCACCAACAATTATGAAAAAGGTAAAGTGATTGATCCATTGGCAGGTAAAGTTTATGACGCTCGAGTGCGTCTAAATGCCAATGGTAAACGTTTAACCTTGCGTGGTTATGTGGGTGTGTCCGCTTTAGGCCGTAGCCAGACCTGGATTCGCCAAGATTAATACCTAATTCTCATTATTCAAAAAAGCTGCCAAATTGGCAGCTTTTTTTAGTGTATCAACTCTATAGTATTCAGATAAGTGTTGACTATTTTAGTAAGATTTCTAACATGAGCGGGCGATGATAAAAATTCTTTGGAATGACTCTCTATGTTTAAAAAAATATTACTTGCCGCGCTTACAGCAGGATGTATGACGAATTTGTGGGCAGACGATATTACCGGGACCTGGCAACAAATTGATGATAAAACGGGGGCGGCTAAAGCGATTATCGTCATTAGCAAAGAAGCAAATAATACCTATTCAGGCAAAATTGTAAAAATCACGCCTCGCCCAGACTATAATCCACGTGAAAAATGCAATAACTGCCCTGCACCTTATACCAATCAGCCTATTTTAGGCATGACCATTTTAAAAGGCCTAAAACTGGTTGAAGGCACCAAAAATTATGACAAAGGTCGTATTATCGATCCATTGGCAGGTAAAATTTATGATGCAAAAATGCGTTTAAACAATACCGGTAAACGTTTAACCTTACGTGCCAGTATGGGCGTTTCAGTTCTAGGCCGTAACCAGACCTGGATTCGTGCAGACTAATCAAGAATCCAAGAATTAAAAAAGCCACGTGATCACGTGGCTTTTTATTGGATACACTTAGATCACCGGATTATCAACCGCGAACATCTGCTGATCTTCCAGGCGGAAGGCCATCAGTTGATTACCCCAGACACAACCGCCATCTACATTCTGAATCTTGTTCGAAATGGTTTTACCGTTCAAGGCGGCCCAGTGACCAAACAGGATCTGATGAGTTTGTGCGGCCTGTGATTCAAACTCAAACCAAGGTTTAAAGCCTTGCGGCATCGGATCATCCAGCGCATCTTTAAAGCTGTATTCCAGGCGTCCCTTAGCATCGATTAAACGCATCCGGGTCAAGTAATTCACGATACAGCGAATACGTTCATGGCCTTGTAGTTGATCCGACCAGAGTGCTGGTTCTTTCCCGAACATTTCTTTCAGGAAATCATCCAGCACATCAAAGTCATCATGAGCAATGATCGCTTCAACTTCTTGTGCCAATTGAGCAGTTTTTTCTGCACTCCAGATATTCGGAATTCCAGCATGCGTCAGAATAGTCTGCTCATTTGGAAATAGACACATTGGCTGTTTGCGCAGCCAGTCAATCAGGTCATCACTGTCGATCGCATCAATCACATCACGGACATTGTCTTTTTCTTTTACTGGCTTGATACCACGGGCATAAGCCAGCAAAGTCAAATCATGATTTCCCAAGACCGTCGCAGCCGCACCTTGTTCAGCCAGCTTTTTGATAAACCGCAATGCAGCGATTGAGTTTTCACCACGTGCAACCAAATCTCCAGCAAACCAGATAAAATCTTGTTCTGCATCAAACTGGATTTCCTTGAGTAAAGCTTTCAAGGCCTCAAAACAACCTTGAACATCCCCAATCACATAATTATATCGAGCAGTGCGGTTCATCGTAATTTAAGCCACCATTTGATCTGAAAGTGCAACAAACTGTTCAAGGGTTAGGGTTTCTGGACGCGCCATCGGATCAACACCCGCTTTTTCAAAACCTTCTTCGACCAGCATACCCTTCAAGCTGTTACGCAGAGTTTTACGACGCTGGGTAAAGACATGCGATACCAGACGTGCCAGCGCTTTTTCATTCTTCGCCACAATCGGTTTAACTTTATAAGGCTCTAAACGGAATACCGCTGAGGTCACTTTTGGAGGCGGATTAAAAGATCCAGGTGGCACTTCGAATAAGAAAGTCGGTTTACAGAAATATTGAATCATCACCGACAGACGGCCATATTCTTTGGTATTCGGTGATGCGGTAATGCGATCCACGACTTCTTTTTGTAGCATGAAATGCATGTCTTGCACTTTGTCACCAAATTCCAAAAGATGGAATAACAATGGCGTAGAAATATTATAAGGCAAGTTACCGACGACACGTAGTGGACGATCTTCCTGAAACAATTGAGAATAATCATATCTCAAGGCATCGGCTTCAATAATGGTTAAACGTTCCGGATGCGGCACACGACCCGGCAGACCAGCAGCCAGATCACGATCCAGCTCAAGTACGGTTAAGGCATCACATTCGCCAATTAAAGGTGAAGTCAAAGCGGCCAGACCCGGGCCAATTTCCAGAATGTTCTGACCTGGACGCGGATTGACTGAGCGTACAATTTTGGCAATGACACGCTGGTCATGTAAAAAGTTTTGACCAAATCTTTTTCGAGCCTGATGCCCTTCATCTTTTGGGTTTAAGGCATTAATTTGATACATAAAAACATTTCCAACGTGAGTGATGAACAATAATCAGTGGCGCGCCAGATCGAGGGCTAAATCGACAGCAACGTGCAGGCTGGAACTTTTCGCAAGTCCCGTCCCCGCAAGGGAGAGTGCTGTGCCATGATCAACAGAAGTTCGAATAAACGGTAAGCCGAGGGTAATATTAATGGCTTCACCAAAGCCCTGTGATTTTAACACAGGTAAGCCCTGATCGTGATACATCGCCAGAACAGCATCAGCATCTTTTAGGTTTTCTGGAGTAAATAAAGTATCAGCAGGTAGGCTTAAACTCATGTTGATACCTTGGGCACGATAGCTTTCGAGTACCGGATTGATCACTTCAATTTCTTCCATCCCCAAATAACCGCCCTCCCCGGCATGCGGATTTAAACCGCAAACCAGTATATTCGGCTGTTCAATCTTGAATTTGGATTTCAGGTCGTGAATCAGAATATCAATCACCTGATGCAAGCGTTCAGGCGTAATCGCATCTGCCACGGCACGAAGCGGAAGATGGGTAGTGGCCAAGGCCACGCGTAAAGTTTTGGTGGCCAGCATCATGACTACACGTGGAACACCAGCAAATTCCTGGTAATACTCGGTATGACCACTAAAAGAAATGCCCGCTTCATTTATCACGGACTTTTGTACAGGCGCAGTCGCGACGCCGACACTTTTTCCTGACATGGCATAGTCTGCGGATCGACGCAGTTGCTCCAGTACATAAGCCGCATTGTTCAGATTCAGCTCACCCAATACGACGTCTTGCTGCACGGGAACATGCTCTACAAATAGCTGACCGATGCCTGAAGATGACTCCTGTCCTTGATATTCAATCAGCTCAACCGATAATTTGAGTATCTGAGCACGTTGCTCGAGCATATGAATATCCGCCAATACCACAATTGGGCGCTCATCAACACGATCTGCAAGACTCAGGCAAATATCAGGACCAATTCCGGCAGGTTCCCCACTGGTGACATATAAAGGCAGCATCATCTTCTCAATTTGGCAAAGCTGAGAAATATTATAACCCGATCACGCCTACGCTGTAGTAATCATTGCAAAGAGTACTTATAAATCAATATTTTGATACCATTGAAACTATGGTTACAAATATAGTTGCAGTTTTTGTAGCATATAAAGGCTTAGGTCTTTCTTTCACCAGGGAGATTAGATAAAATACAGCGCTTGAAATTTTAATTTTCATTTGTGATTCTTCACGTATTCGTTTAGAATCGCGTCTCCTTTAGTTTGGACAGATTCCATAGTCCAAACCAACTATAATAGGTAGTGGTTTAATGAAAACTCTCAGCGCTAAGCCAGCTGAAGTTCAACACGACTGGTACGTTGTTGATGCTTCTGGCAAAACTTTAGGTCGCCTTGCGACTGAAATCGCTCGTCGTTTACGCGGTAAGCATAAAACTTCTTATACTCCTCACGTTGACACTGGCGACTACATCGTTGTTATCAATGCTGAAGAAATCACTGTGACTGGTAAAAAGTCACAAGATAAGAAATACTATCGCCACACTGGTTTCCCTGGTGGTATCCGTGAGACTAACTTTGAAAAGTTAATCGCTCACAAACCAGAAGCAGTTCTAGAAAAAGCTGTTAAAGGTATGTTACCTAAAGGTCCTCTTGGTTATGCAATGATCAAGAAAATGAAAGTGTATGCAGGTACTGAGCATCCACACGCTGCTCAACAGCCACAAGTTTTGGACATCTAAGGGATAACAGCACATGGCTACTAATTATGGTACAGGTCGCCGTAAGACCGCAACTGCACGTGTTTTCCTATCAGCTGGTACTGGTAAACTCGTAATTAACAACCGTACTCTTGAACAGTATTTCGGTCGTGAAACTGCTCGTATGGTTGTTAACCAACCACTTGAGCTTCTTGAAGCTACTGACAAATATGACCTTTACATCACTGTTGCTGGTGGTGGTATTGGTGGTCAAGCAGGCGCTATCCGTCACGGTATTACTCGTGCATTGATCGCTTCTGACGAAACTTTAAAACCTGCTCTTCGTCAAGCTGGTTTCGTTACTCGTGATGCTCGTGAAGTTGAACGTAAGAAACTTGGTTTACGTAAAGCTCGTAAACGTCCTCAGTTCTCTAAACGTTAATTCGTTTACCGAATCGGACAAAAAACCCTGGATTTTCCAGGGTTTTTTTATGGCGGTTAGTGGGTCATTTAGAACTTTTTTCTTGTTATTGTTCATGTACATCCTTACCCCATACCCCTTCGTGACACCAGAATGACTTCATCAAATAATAATTTGCGATCCCAATACAGATAAACAGCAAAATGACAGGAAGCTTGATCAGCATCTTATTTTCCTCCAGTTGTTTTTCTTATAATCTACCTTGGCTCAAGCCGATTGATCTTTGATGCTTGGTGCTTTTTAGGTTGAATTTTAGTATCCTAGTCTATTCATTAGAAGCTCATCAGGATTTATGTCAGTCGAAAGCGCGCCTCTTCAAGGAATCACTCTCTATAGTCATGCCGATGACTTTCGTTCCCATTGGATTCGCTATGTGCTTACCGAAAAACAGATTAAATATAACCTGATTTTGGTGGATGCCGATGATGAGGATCTGGCCAGTCTCAATCCTTATAATCAATTGCCGATGCTGATCGAAAATGAACTTAAATTATTTAATACTTCGATTATCTCAGAATATGTAGATGATCGTTATCGTCAGAATAAACTGTATGCCGATGCTCCGATGCCCCGGGCAGAGCAACGACAATACATCTGGCGCTTTGAAAATGACTGGCTGAAACTGGCTGATCTCATGTTACGCCATCCTGATACGCTGGATAAGAAAGCCAGAACTCAGGCACAAAAGCAGTTACAGGATATCCTGATTTCACTAATGCCACTATTCCAGCATTTTCCCTATTTTATGTCTGAACAATTTAGTATCCTGGATTGTATGTTGGCACCAATTTTTATCCGTCTGAAACAGATGGGCGTAGAATTACCACAGCAGCAATGCCGTCCGTTTTATTTATATTGCCAACGAATTTTTAGTCGTCCTGCCTTTGTAAAATCCATGACATTGCAGGAAAAGAACCGTTATTCAGTGCAACTCAAACATCCATAGAGAAACATCATGTCCGAACAAGAATTCAACCTTAGCCCTACCCGTCCCTATATGGCACGTGCAATCTATGAGTGGGTTTGCGATAACAATATGACGCCTTACCTGCTGGTGGATGCCACACGCCCAAATACCATGGTTCCTGAGCAGTTTATTAAAGATGGACAGATTGTTCTGAATATTGTGCCACATGCCGTGCATGCGCTGCATATGAGCAATGATGCCATTAGCTTCTCGGCTCGCTTTGGTGGCGTTTCTCGTGATATTTATGTGCCTATGGCAGCAGTACTCGGTATTTATGCACGTGAAAATGGTCAAGGTTTATTCTTTGATCCAGGTGAATATGAGCATACACAAAATGATGAAGATGCTTTAAAATCAAGCACTGAAGAACAAACTGAACAACCAAAGAAAAAACCGACTTTAAGACTATTAGATTAAAAATAATGGAGCAAGTGAATGGCTTTTGATTTAGTACAATATTTTGTTGAACAGATAGAGACTCAAAAGCCTGAGCTTCTAAAAGAATATACAAAAGAAGAAAGACGAAAATATATATCAGAAATCAATGCCTTAACTTTAGGAAAACTTATTACTGAATGGCGTCATAACCCACAAAAAATTTATAATGAAATCAATCATCCTGATGAATTATATATCCTGGAAATCGTGCGTCATCTCGCTACCAGTCCGGAAAATCAATCCACTCTGGATCGAGCCCAGCTTGAGCACAGCACTTCAGAAATTTTTCATTTACAGCTTATTGAATTAAAACAACTGCATGATACCGGCAACCATAATATCCATAGCATTCAGGAATTACTGACCGGGCAAATTGAACATTTATCTGGTCAAGCAGATGATTGGGTTTGGACAACAAACAAGCTAACAGAACTCAAAGGCTCTAAACCAATTGTGCAAGAAGAGCTATCATTGGAAGCATCAATGAAGGAGTTTAATCAAATGGTAAGCCAGAATCAGCAGCATCAAGATATCGAAGAAGTGATTGTTGTCGACACCCCAAAATGGGCAAAGATTGTTGAACCAATCGTAGCGATTGCCATTCTTTGGGTATTAATTGCAGCCGTAATGCGTGTGTTTGGATAAAATAGCCAGCAGTAAAAAACCAGCGATTTGCTGGTTTTTTTATGTGCCAAAATTTACAAAATCAGCTTATAAACTCTTTTAGAGCCAGCCTTACAGAGATCCTAATAGGTCAAACAAATTGACAGGAGTCCTCTGTCTCAGAAGAATCTGATCAACTTTGAGGTATAGATATGTTAAATATCTTATCTAAAAACCCGCACATAAAAAAATCCCCCTCTGCGTATGCGGAGGGGGATTTCGAATAATGAGCTGGCGATGACTTACTCTCACATGGGTAACCCCACACTACCATCAGCGCTAAGAGGTTTCACTTCTGAGTTCGGGAAGGGATCAGGTGGTTCACTCTTGCTATGGTCGCCAGCACAACTGGTATGATTACTTACTGAGGTCTTATGGTTGCCTTAGCTTTCTTCAAATCTTGCACTCTGTTCAAAGCAGTGCTTTGAACATCGTTCATTAACAGGTATATCTGAGTTGCAGTAGTTTGTTCGTTTAGCGTAACTAAATCAAGTCACTTTGTTTAATATCGAATCAATTGATCCTCACTTCTTTCGAAGTTCGTACAACAACTGTTTGGGTGTTGTATAGTCAAGCCTCACGAGCAATTAGTATTGGTCAGCTTCACATATCGCTATGCTTCCACATCCAACCTATCAACGTCGTAGTCTTCAACGGCTCTTTAGGAGACATAAAGTCTCGGGGAAATCTTATCTTGAGGTAGGCT